>CANFUB010000052.1 GCA_947450015.1 Bacteroidota bacterium
TGATAGAATTAATTCTATGAATTTTTATGCCGAATTTATTCAACATTTGTCCAAGCCAAGCACTGTTGGTATCCACTACTTGGCCGATTAATAATTCATCCCCTATTGTTATGATCTCTGCACGCATCGATTGATTGATATATTTATTTATGCAAAGATGGTTTATTTTTAAAGGAAATAGAGGTGAAATATTGAAATTCTTGAGGGCTTGATAATATTTCTAGAATTCTCTTCTCAATAATATTTGTTAAACACTTTCAATTAGGATCTCTTAATAAATCTTCAAACTTCATAACACATCTAATAAAAGTTACAATGTTGTGATAGATCTAATCGGTTAATAATTTACATAAGTTAATTTTTAATATCTGTTAACACATTTGCAAACAATCAACAAGTGGTATAGAAATCTTAATTTTATTCCTTTATTTTTAATTATTAACACTCTTTTTCTTAGTCAAAAACTGTGTTAATTTTACCCTTTCAAATTTATTACTGCCAATGCCCGAATTTAACCACCTCCACTGTCATACCCAATTTTCGCTTTTAGATGGAGCAGCAAGCATTGAAAACCTATTTAAGAAAGCAGTAGCAGATAAACAAAAAGCCATTGCCATTACAGATCATGGCAATATGTTTGGGGTTTTTAATTTTGTTGCTGAAGCGGCAAAACACAATAAAAAAGAAGATACAATTAAAGCCATTGTAGGTTGTGAATTCTATTTAACAGAAGATCGATTTAGAAAAGAATTTACCAAAGATGATAGAGATATTCGTTACCACCAATTGCTCCTCGCTAAAAACGCAAATGGCTACAAAAATTTATCAAAGCTTTGTTCATTAGGATACATTGATGGCATGTATAGCAAATGGCCGCGTATCGACAAGAGCCTAATTTTAAAATACCACGACGATCTGATTGCCACCACCTGTTGCTTAGGCGCCATTGTTCCCAAGCTTATCATGAAGAAAGGTGAAGACGCTGCTGAAAAAGAATTTCTTTGGTGGCTCGATATTTTTGGTGAAGATTACTATGTTGAATTGCAACGCCACGGGCTTGGCGACCAAGATAAAGTAAACGAAGTACTGATTAAGTTTGCACGAAAACACAATGTAAAAATGATTGCGACCAACGATTCGCATTACGTTGAAAAAGATGATTACAATGCCCATGATATTTTGCTCTGCGTTAATACCGGCGAAAAACAAAGCACGCCAAAAGCAAGCGATTTAGATGGAGGCGAAGAAAATTTCAACAAAGGAAAACGTTTTGCTTTCCCGAATGATAATTTCTATTTCAAAACCCAAGCAGAGATGAACACTTTGTTCTCTGACTTACCCGAAGCCATTGACAATACGGGTGATATTGTAAGTAAAATTGAACCTCTCAAATTAAAACAAGACATCATGTTGCCTAACTTTCCAATCCCAGAAGGTTATGCATCACAAGATGATTATTTGGAAGCCCTTACTTTTGAAGGCGCCAAAAGAAGATATGGAGAAATTGATCAAGAGATTGAGGAACGTCTAAAATTCGAATTGTTCACCATTCGCACCATGGGATTTGCTGGCTACTTTTTAATTGTTGCCGATTTCATTAAGGCAGGCAGAGACATTGGCGTTATTATTGGCCCTGGAAGGGGTTCTGCTGCGGGCAGCGCTGTGGCTTATTGTATCGGCATTACAAATATCGACCCTATAAAATACAAATTGCTATTCGAGCGTTTCTTAAATCCCGATCGTAAAAGTATGCCCGATATCGATACCGACTTTGATGATGAAGGTCGTGAAAAAGTAATTCAGTATGTGGTCGAAAAATATGGCAAAAACCAAGTAGCACAAATTGTTACCTATGGTAAAATGGCTGCTAAGATGAGTGTAAAAGACGTTGCCCGTGTAATGGACTTGAACATGGAGGAATCAAATAGTATCACAAAGTTAGTGCCTTCCAAACCACTTGGACTTACCTTAAAACAAGTCATCAATGCAAAGATTGAGGGTGTTAAGGAAGATGTGATTGATATTGAAGATGAAGACCACGCAGAAGAAATTGCCAACCGCGATACCATCCAACTTCGACAAGAAGATATTCCGGGTGTAATGCAATTGCGCGAGTGGCATGCCAACAAATCTGAAGTGCGTGGTGAAGTGCTGCGCCAAGCATTGCTCTTAGAAGGTTCTGTAAGAAATACAGGTGTTCACGCAGCAGGCATTATTATTGCGCCAAAAGATTTAACAGACATCGTACCTATTGCAGTTGCCAAAGATTCAACTTTGTTTCTAACGCAATACGATGGCAAAGTAATCGAGGATTCTGGCGTAATCAAGATGGACTTTTTGGGATTGAAAACTCTTTCTATCATCCGAACAGCCCTACAACTCATCAAGAAAAACCACAATGTTGACATTGACATTGATACCATTCCACTCGAAGACGAAAAGACCTTTGCCCTCTATCAAAGAGGCGAAACAACTGGTACATTTCAATTTGAAAGTCCTGGTATGCAAAAGCATTTAAAGGATTTAAAACCTGATAAATTCGAGGATTTAATTGCCATGAATGCCTTGTACCGTCCAGGTCCAATGGAATACATTCCCCAATTTATAAAAAGAAAATTAGGCCTCGAGGAAATACAATACGACATCCCCGAAATGAAAGAATACCTTGAAGAAACTTATGGCATTACAGTTTATCAAGAGCAGGTGATGTTGCTTTCTCAAAGTCTTGGAGGCTTTAGTAAAGGTGATGCCGATGTGCTAAGAAAAGCCATGGGTAAAAAACAAATTGAGGTATTGAATAAAATGAAAGGTCAATTTTTAGAAGGTTCCTCTGCAAAAGGATTCGACCCTAAAATTTGTGAAAAAGTTTGGACCGATTGGGAAGCTTTTGCCTCTTATGCCTTCAACAAATCGCATTCTACTTGTTATGCATTTGTAGCCTATCAAACGGGCTATTTAAAAGCCCATTATCCTGCTGAATACATGGCTGCAATTTTGGCGAACAACACCAATAACATTGACAAGATTAGTCAGATGATGGAAGAGTCCAAAAAAATCAATATTCCTGTGCTTGGTCCCGATGTGAATGAAAGTGATATACAATTTGCAGTGAACGCTAAAGGTGAGATTCGATTTGGTTTATGTGCAGTGAAAGGTGTTGGTGAGGCAGCCGCCCAAGAAATTATTAATGAACGTGACAACAATGGACCTTACAAAAATATTTTTGATCTTACCAAACGTTGTAATTTAAGAAGTGTCAGTAAGAAAACTTTAGAAGCCTTGGTAAAAGGCGGAGGTTTCGATTTTGACAAAAGCTACCACAAGGCACAGTACTTGCGCGAAGGCGAAAATGGCACTGGTATTGAAATAGCAGTGCGATATGGCTTAAGGGCCCAAGAAAATGCCAATAGCAGTCAAAATTCCTTGTTTGGTGAGAGCACACAAGAAACATTCACCGAACCACAGCTACCAAAATCGGAAGAGTACACCATTTTAGAAAATTGCAACATGGAAAAAGAGATGGTTGGTATCTTCATCAACCAACATCCCATGGATACTTTTAAACTGGAATACAATGTGCTTGCCAATACCAAATTATCTGAGCTAGAAAACTTATCTGTATTACAAAGAAAAGGCGGTAACATTATGGTTGGTGGCATTGTCACTAAAGTAGATTATTTGATTACCAAAACAGGGAAACAATATTCTAAATTCACCATTCAAGATTTTGATGGACAGTTTACTTTTTTCAATTTCAAAAACAGTTACGACTTGCTCCGTCCCATCCTATATGAAAGTCAATTCTTATTGATAAAATGCAAAATAGAAAAGCCTAAATGGGGCGATAAAGAGTGGGAAATGAATATCGTATCGGCCATGAAAATGGAAGATGTCAAAGAACGTTTTTTCAATGGCGTTGAAGTGAAATTATTTTTAAAGGATATCACCCAAGCCTTATTAGAAGAGTTAGAATTAATTTTCAAAAAATACGAAGGTCGGTACCCATTGAATGTGAGTCTTATCGACCAACAGAAAAAATACACAATAGACATGTATAGTTCCGAAAAACGCATAGAAATCTGTCAGGAGCTTATCAATGATTTAAATCGATTGGAAATAAACAACAAGATTGTAACTTCAAGTCTCAATTAGGTTTCATTTCATTCAATCTATCATACTAATTTACTTTAGCAATACGCATAAAAAAAGGGGTTCAGATAATCTGAATCCCTTTTTAATATTTGAGCTTTCTAACGATTAGTTAGTAACTGTAATTTTAGTGGTTGATGTAACACCATTGATAGTTACTTTTACTAAGTAAATACCTTTTGCAACATCACCTAAGTTGATTACGGTAGAATCTTCAGTTGAAGTTTGGCTAAGCACTTTGCTACCTAACACGTTGTAAACTTCGATTTTCATACCATTGTTATTGGTGCTGCTAATTGTGAATGTACCATTGTTTGGATTAGGGTAAATGTTCACATTTGGATTAGCTTTAACACCATTAACACTTAAGTTAGCATTTACTACTTTAGTAACCTCACATTGGCAACCTGCTGCGTTGGTAGCAATCATTTTAACTTTGAAGTTACCAGCGTATTGGTAGTTGTATGCAGGACTAGTAGTCGCTATTTTGCTTCCACCTTCGCCAAAGAACCAATCGTAGTTTTTATACGTTGCATTTGCTGGTGTGAATTTATAACCTAAGAAACCTAAGTTTTGGATAGAGAAGTCGCAAGTTGGTGCTTGGCTAACTGTGATTGAACCTGCAGAAGTATCAGAACAACCCGCTGCATATGAAGCAACCAAAGAAACCGTATATGTAGTTGTAACCGCTGGGTTATATAAACGTTTTGGAGCTGCATCAGTACTGTTACCATTACCTAAATCCCAAACGTATTTAATATTACCTTTATCACCTTTTGTTTGGTTAACAAAATTCGCTAATTCACCTGAACAAATATCTTGCACTGTGAAACCAGCTTTCGGTTGAATTAACACTGCAAATTTCTGAGTAGTAGAAGCTGAACAACCATTGGTAAAGTCAGCTTTCAAAGTAGCTGTATACTCACCTTCGCTTGCCCAATTTTTAACAACATCTTTAGTAGAATAAGAAGTATTATCACTTAATGTCCAAGTATAAGCTGGATTTGCAACAACTTCGTTCGTTGTATTAATTAAGTTGGTTGGCTCACCACTGCATAATTTATTATAAATAAATGTAGGTACTGGTGTTGGCTTAATAACTACTTGCTTGCTGATAGAGTCAGTACAACCGAATTCAGAAATAGATTTCAATTTAACATTATAGGTACCTGCTGTTGCATACGTATTATAACCTTCATCTAAGGTGCTGTATTTACCATCACCATAGCTCCAGTAAGAACCAGTTTCACCTAAAGATATAGTGCTGCTATTTGGGAATAAAATTTGTGTTTGAGCACACACTGGTGTCAATGGAATTGTAAATGCTGGAACTGGTTTCGCAAATTCATAGGCATTTTTAGTTAAACTACTTACACAACCATTAGATGATACTTTCAAGGTAACTCTGTAGCCACCTGCTTTGGTATAGATGTGAGATGGGTTAGCTACCGTAGTTGTTGCAGTGTTATCACCGAAATCCCAAACATATGAAAGTGTTCCGCTACCGATGGTGGTTTGGTTAGCAAACTTAACTGCTGTTCCTTCACAAGCATTGGTTACTTTAAACTTAACAGTTGGAACTTCTGCAATACAAACAATGATGGTTGTATCTTTTACTACATTCCAAGGGAAACTTGTAGTTACTAATCTTACATTGTAGCAACCATTGGTAACAAATTGGTGTACTGGGTTAGTCACGTCTGCGCTATCGCCATCGCCAAAGTACCATTTGTATGAACCAATACCGTCTTTGTTTGCACCACAACCGATAGTTGTAATGTTATTAAACAAGATAGCATCACCATCACACATAATAGTAGGTGTAGTAAAATTTGTTCTTGGTGTTGGAGCAACCTTAACAGTTCTCACAATTGTTGAATCGCAGAAATATGGACCTAAGTCTAGGTAAGTGATTTTAAATGTCACTAAACTATCGCATAAGTTTGAGCTCGGCTTAAATGTTAATTTAGCATTGGTGGTTGAGGTTGGAGTACTTAAAGAATATTCAGTAGGTGCAACAACGATCCCTGATTTAGTTCTCACATCAACACCAGTAATGTTCCATTTAGAAGCATGGTTGGCGTTGGTATAACCAGTTGGAGGTGTCATTTCATAAATAACAGTTTTGCCTGGCTCGGTAACATCAGGTTGAGCAACAGAACCTACTTTGAATTGACCTTGGAAAGTACTTCCTTTAACAACATCTGCGCCAATTGGGCGAGGATTAACTGTTACTTTTTGAGCGGTTCTGTTAGGGTTAGCACAAGATTTTCTTGTAGTAATTTCCAAATCGATGGTATAATTGGTTGCAGTACCACTGGTACCAAACAAGTTCGCAATTAAAGTACCACCTTGTATGGTTAAGTCGGCATTGCTGACACCTACACCACTTGGTTTAGCCATTGTATAGTTAGTACCGCCAGTTGGAGATGTAGTTACGTAGAAACCGTAAGTTTGACCTGCAGCCAAAGCAAATTGGTTCGCTGGAATTTTGCAGAAGTTTTGACCACCTTTTACAAAGTTTCTACCTTTACCTGCGAATAATTGTGTCCATGCACTGGCGTTAGTTGTGAAACCAACATAAGTACCTACTTTATAATAGACCTCACAAGTTGTGTTAACATTAAAAGTTTGGGTTCTAAACATGATACTATCCATTAACATGGCAGTACTAGCCGTAATGTTCACCATACCACCAGAATAAGGGGTAGCATAATAATTCACACCTGTGAAACCATTGTTTAATATATTCTGTGTACCAAAACGTATTGCTTGTGCATAGAATGTTGTAGTAGTTCTGATGAATGGTCCTAGGAATGATTTGCCTTGACCTAAGTATTTGCCACCAACAGCAGCATCGAACCATTGAATACTATCGCTGCTAGAAGCAGGGGTTGCATTTAAAGCAGGACGACCAACACCGCACTGTTTGAAATCTGATGCAGTTGGAGGTGCTGGATTTCCTAAGAAATCAACAACCAAATTTGAAGTATCGTTTGCAGCAATTGAATCGATTGCAGCGCCGTTTGGTTTTGAAGTCCATAATTTGAAAGTGTATTTGGTGTTATTAGTAAATACAAATGCACTGTTCATAGAAATAACAGTGTCACCTTGGGTTTTTAATTTACCAGTAATATAACGTGGTGTTTGTAAAGTACCATTAATACTCCAGTACAATCTGAAACTATCCAATCTCTTTTTACCAAAGTTAGTAATAGTAGCATTTAAAGCCTGTGTATTGGTACAAATATCTGCTTTTGTAAATTTAGACACACCTGCATCATTGTTCTTGTCTGGCAAGAAAAATCTAAGTGTCATGGTTTGAGAAGGAGGATTACAGTTACCGCCATTTACAGTACCCCAGTTGGCATTCGCAATCAAGGGATTGAAACTTACTGTGGCAGCACAACTACATGTTGCTGAAGTCGAGTTGACAGTCAACTCGATTTGATCAGAAGATGTACCACAAGAGTTAGCCGAACAAGTACCTGGAGAACCGACTGTCCAAACATAACCATCGCATGAAGCATTGTAGGCTGTTTTTGTGTAAAGCGCCATTGCCAATCTTCTAGTAATGTAAGGATCTGTACAAGTATAGCCTGTGGTGTTATAGGTTCCAGAAGCGTTTACTTTTACAAATCTTTTAGAGGTTGTATCTAAACTACCATAAAAAAGTTTCCAATTGTCCCATTGTGAACTGCCCGGACAATAGGTGGAACCGGAAGAAAAAGTTTCACTATAGGTAACAGACTGACCTTGAAGATTCGTCAGCCAAGCTCCTAGAATGCATAAAACGAGTACAATTTTTTTCATAACTATTATATTATTTTGTGGTCAAATCTATTTATTTTTTTTGATTTACACTAAAAATTTGAGTAAATTTACTTACAAAGTTTTAACATTTGTAAAAAAATGACATAATTTTTACTGATTTGATAGATAATTTTAGGCATTGTTCTATTTTTGAACCAATGGAGTATAAAACAATCGAAGATGCTGATTTAGCCTACTTTAAAACCTTTCTGTTTGAGAATAATATTGTTACAGAAGCAAGCCTTAAAGCACCCTACGGAAAAGACCATACCGAAGACTTCTTTTTCGAGCCTACATTAGTATTAATCCCCCAAACAACCGAAGAAATTTCGAAAATAATGGCCTATTGCCATGAACACCATATACCCGTTGTTCCAAGAGGTGCTGGCACAGGTTTAAGTGGTGGTTGTTTACCTATTAAAAAGGGAATTGTTTTAAGTTTAGAAAAGTTTAATAAGATATTAAATATAGATACCGTTAACTTTCAAGCAATTGTTGAACCTGGTGTTATTAATGAACATTTTCAGAACGAAGTTCAATTAAGCAATCTTTTCTACCCACCCGACCCAGCAAGTAAAGGCAGTTGCACATTGGGCGGCAATGTGGCACACAGCAGTGGCGGCCCACGCTGCGTTAAATACGGCACCACACGCGATTATGTTTTAAACCTTGAAGTAGTGCTTCCTACTGGCGAAATTATTCAGACTGGCGCCAATGTATTAAAAAACTCAACAGGCTATAATTTAACCCAATTGATGGTTGGTAGCGAGGGCACTTTGGGCATCATTACCAAAATCACACTTAAACTCCTACCCTTCCCACCATACAACACTTTATTATTAGCTGCATTTGATTCTGCTTTAGATGCTTGCCAATGTGTACCCGCTATTTTAAATGCAGGTATCATACCTTCGGCCTTAGAATTCATGGACAAAAGAGGTGTTGAATTATCGATTAATGCACATCAAATTTCATTCGACAGCAATCAAGGCAATGCCTATTTATTAATTGAGGTTGATGCGTTTTCTGATGACCAATTGATGCCTCAATGTGAAAAAATCTATGAAGTACTAGAGAACCACCGTGTAAAAAACATCCTCTTAGCCGAGGATGCTGCAACAAAAGAAAAGTTTTGGAAAATTCGCAGATCCATTGGCGAAGTCGTAAAAAAACTAAGTACTTATAAAGAAGAAGATACTGTTGTTACAAGGGGAAATTTACCACAACTCTACGATTACATTTCATACCTTAGTAAAACTTATGGGTTTGATTGTATTTGCTATGGTCACGCTGGTGATGGTAATTTACATGTTAATATTTTAAAATTAAACATGACCGAAGAACAATGGGAGATAGAACTACCTAAAGCCATTCGATTGTTATTCGAAAAATGCAAAGAATTAGGCGGTACCATTAGTGGTGAGCACGGCATTGGAATGGTTCAAAAACCCTTTTTAGACGTCGTTTTTCAACCCATTCAATTTGAATTAATGAGAGGTATAAAACGCACATTCGACCCTCATTATATCCTAAATCCAGATAAAATTTTTAACGCCTAGCGACACAACTTTTGTCTGCCAAAAATTAGGTGTTTTGTTAATAAAAGCAGCAAATATGTTTATAGAAGCATGGTCTGAATATTTACTTTCGCAACTATTAAAAAAACAATCATTGTATGAAATTTATAGTTGCAGCTCCCGATTTATTAGAACATCTTTTAAAAGTTAATGGTGCCATTGTATCTAAGCCTGTCTTACCAATTCTAGATAATTTTTTATTCGATATTAAATCTGGAATATTAACAATTTCAACAACAGATTTAGAAACTTCTATGTCTACAACTTTAAAAGTTGAAGCCAATGAGGATATTCTTGTTGCAATGCCTTCTAAATTGTTAATGGAAACTGTTAAAGGTCTTGGTGAACAGCCTGTAACCTTTACAATTAATGATGATACCCAAGCCATTGAATTAAGCACCGTTAATGGTCGCTATAAACTTTCAGGACAAAGTGGAATGGATTTCCCTAAAGTACCACAAGTAGAATCTGAGAAATCTTTTACAATGCCATCGAACGTTTTGTTAAGATGTATTACTAAAACCATCTTTTCTACCGGAAACGATGAATTAAGAA
Source organism: Bacteroidota bacterium (assembly GCA_947450015.1). Taxonomy (GTDB): domain Bacteria; phylum Bacteroidota; class Bacteroidia; order NS11-12g; family UBA955; genus JABMMZ01. Next base: position 10,095 of record CANFUB010000052.1, read on the forward strand.
TTAACCTTACGGGTGTTTATGTTGAATTGAGCGAAGAAAGTTTAAACTTTGTTGCTACAGATGCTAACAGATTGGTGCGTTTAACCAGAACAGATGTTAAGCCAGGCATGGAACATTCTTTTATTTTACCTAAGAAGGCCCTTAACTTATTGAAGTCTTCTCTTAGCAATGATGTAACGCCAGTACAAATTGACTTCAACAAGTCAAACGTTTTCTTTACTACCAATAATCTAAAATTATCTTGTCGTTTAATTGACGAAAGATACCCCGATTACAGAGCGGTTATTCCTGCAGAAAACAACAATATTATTTCAATAAACAGAATTGAATTTTTAGAAACTGTAAGACGTGTTTCTAATTTCTCTAATAAAACAACCCACCAAATCCGTGTTAAAATTACTGGCAACGAATTAACAACCAGTGCCGAAGACATCGACTTGTCAAACGAAGCCAACGAAAAAAGAACATGTGAATACGATGGTGAAGACATGGAAATTGGCTTCAACGCGCGTTTCTTAATTGAAATGCTTGCCAATGTCGATCACGATACGGTGAATCTTAAGCTTTCTACACCTAACAAAGCTGGTTTATTGGTGCCATTAGAAAATGAATCTGACGAGGATGTTCTAATGTTAATCATGCCAATGATGTTAAACAACTATTAATTAACCACCCATTTAATTTTATACAAAGACCCTCAATCGAGGGTCTTTTTTTGTGCCATGCCGCATAGGATTAAAATAACAAACAATGGTGATTAGTAAATACTAATAACGATTAGCGCCCTAATAGCCTTTACAGTTGCGTTTTGTTTACCAAGTGATATTGCATAAACACTTGATGATATGAATTCAATACGCATAAAAAAAGCCCCGAATTTCGGGGCTTTTAAATTTATCTTTAAGAAGTGTGTTGTCTACCTTCTTTTTTTACTCTTTTTACCTATACCACTGCTAGGTAAACTTTTGTTTCTTTTTTTACTGTTACCAATTGGAGAACCAACTCTGATCATAGCACATCTAAAACCAATGGTAGAAGTCGATAAATCTTCATCTAACCATCTACGGGTACCAGGACTCATCCAATAAGCTCTGTCGTTCCAAGATGCACCTTTAAACACACGTGCTTTGTTTCTTATTAAGGTGGTTACACCATAATCGTACTTTTGCTCATCGTTGTTATATGTCTCTTCATCTTTGTAACCAATATTATCAGATACTTTGTAGTTTCTTCTGTTGATGTTTTCATCTAAAGTAACAGGAACGAATACTAAACGACCCAATGAATCTTTTTCTTCTAGTTCACCATACTGATCTAATTTCAATTTGGTATAAACGTTACCACGGAAAGCATTAAAATCATCTACATCTTCGAAAGTTAAAGGACGGTATACATCCATTACCCACTCACTTACGTTACCGGCAATGTTGTATAAACCATAATCATTTGGCCAATATGAATCAACAGGTGTGGTAATCATACCCGCATCATTTAATTGGCTAGCGATACCGGCCTGGTCACCTTTGTCACGCTTAAAGTTAGCCATGATTTTACCTCTATCTTTTTCTTTACCATGGGTCATTCTAACGGTTGCATCGTTCCAGCTATAAATTCTTCTTTCGTCAGTATTCTCGTATTGTGAATTACCAATTGCACCTTGAGCAGCATATTCCCACTCAGCTTCAGTCGGCAATCTATACTCAGGTAATAGAATACCATCTTTAACAGCTACATTTCTTTTACCTTTTTTGGTTCTGTAATCGCGAGGCATGCCTTTTGATTGCTTCTTTTTACCTTTTGCTGGCTCATATTTGCTAGCATAGTAAGCTTTGGTATTAAAGTTTTGATCGTCTGTGATTTTGTTGTCTAAGTATGGATGAATTTTTTCTCTGTCCAAAATCATCTCATTTACTCTGTCTGTTCTCCAAGCAGCAAAATCAGTTGCTTGCAACCAACTTACACCAACTGCTGGATAATCTTTATAGGCAGGGTGACGGAAGTAGTATTCAACGTAAGGTTCGTTATACGCTAAGCGGCTTCTCCAGCACAAAGTATCTGGTAATGCTTTTTTGTAAACTTCAGGGTATGAAGTAAAAATACGTTGTAACCAATAAACATACTCTCCGTATTGTTTATTGCTAATTTCTGCCTCATCCATGTAGAATGAGTTAACGGTTACTTTTCTTTCAACGTTGTTATAGTCTAAAGCAACATCTTGCTCAGATGAACCCATAACAAACGCACCACCTGGTATTAAAACTAAACCTGGACCAGTTTCCTGTCCTTTGTATTTAATGTTTTCGAAACCACCCCATTTTCTGCTATTGTAGCCAA
>CANFUB010000053.1 GCA_947450015.1 Bacteroidota bacterium
GAACACCAGCCCATCATTTGGTGGTTATAAGCATCCATCAAACCATCGTTCGATAAACCATCTACCATTGTTACGTTGCCATATTTATAGCCCGTTCTGCTGCCCATCATGTAATGTGGCACTTGGCTCATGTTTTCCATACCACCTGCTACGATTACATCAGCTACACCGGTCATAATTTGCTGCGCACCCAATGATACTGATTTCATACCGCTGGCACATACTTTATTGATGGTGGTAGCTTGCACTGTATTTGGCAAACCTGCATGCATCGCTGCTTGGCGGGCAGGGGCCTGACCTAAACCAGCTTGCAATACGCTTCCAAAATACACTTCTTGTACTTCTTCGCCTTTTAAATTAATTCTATCTAAAGCACCTTTAATAGCTGTTGCGCCTAGTTTTGTTGCTGGCACACCAGATAATGAGCCCATGAATCCACCTAGTGGAGTTCTTACTGCTGAAACGATGTATACTTCTTTTGACATGAGTCTTTTTTTTAGTTGCGCAAAAATAAGGATTTTTTTGGCTCCTTCATTTCTTTTAATTTTATATCAAATATTGCCTTAAACTATACTTAATTTGTAGTGTTAATAAAATGAAGTATTACTTAATTGCAGGCGAGGCCAGTGGCGACTTACACGGTGCCAATCTCATGAAGAACATCAAGGCTTTGGATCCTCAGGCTGAGTTCCGATTTTGGGGTGGCGACTTAATGCTTGCCGAAGGCGGTACCTTAGTGAACCATTACCGCGAACGCGCTTTTATGGGCATTACCGAAGTCATTAAGAATTTAGGCAAAATATTGGGCTTCATGAAACAGTGCAAACAAGATGTTTTAGACTACCAACCCGATGCACTTATATTGGTTGACTATCCCGGCTTTAATTTAAAAATCGCCAAATTCGCTACTAAGCACAATATTAAGGTTCATTATTATATCAGTCCTAAGGTATGGGCTTGGAATACCAGTCGCGTATACAAAATCAAACGCGATGTCAAATACATGTACACCATTCTGCCATTCGAAACGGCTTTCTACAAGCGCTATGGCATGTCTGTGGATTATGTGGGCAATCCAATTTGCGATGCCATTCACCAATACTCATTTGCACCGCATTTTAAGGAAGAACATCAATTCAACAAGCCAGTGATTGCCTTATTGCCTGGCAGTCGCTTAGCCGAGCTTAAATACGTATTACCAAGCATGCTTTCGGTGGTGAAACAATTTCCCGATTATGAATTTATATTGGCTGGCACCAATGCCATAGATGATGCTACTTATGATTCTTACTTAAAAGAGACCCCCATTCGCATCATTAAAAACCAAACCTACGATGTATTGGCGAATGCCCATGCGGCTTTGGTATGCAGCGGAACCGCTACTTTAGAAACGGCTTTGATAGAATGTCCTCAAGTGGTTTGTTACCGTTTTAGCAATTTGAGTTATCAGATTGGCAAAAGGGTGATTAAAATTCCTTACATCTCTTTGGTGAATTTAATCATGGATAAAAAAATTGTAACAGAACTTATTCAAGATGAATTGAGCACCGAAAACATTGCCAAAGAATTAAATAAAATATTAGATGGCGATGGCAGACGCGCCATGCAACATAGCTACAAAGCTTTGAAAATAAAGGTAGGTGATTTTGGCGCCTCACAACGCGCAGCGCAACTAATTGTTAAAAGAACCATCAAGTAAATTTAGTCAACTAAGTTGACTATTAGTTATTGGGTTATTAAGTTAATAGGTTATTGAGGAAATCCTTAATAACAAATAACGATTAACAATTAACTATTCTTTAGGTTTAAAGTTAGTGCGTCTAGTACCCTCATACATCTCGTATTTCACCAATCTGGCATCCAAGGCACCATTGGCTACTTCTTTTCTGCGAGAGGCTTTTAATCCAACGTATTTCAATGCTTCAAGATTCGCTGTGATAAACCATGCATTGGTTCCTGGATAACTCTTTTTAAGGGTATCTCCTATCGATTTATAGAACACTTCAGTATCAATGTTAATCCGTTCATCGTATGGAGGATTAAAGAGGATGTGTAAGGGCCCTTCTGTTTCTTTTTTAGAATCAAAAAAATCTTGTTGGAAAACTTCAATGTATTCATCGAGTTCTGCATTTTTTAAATTCTCCTTGGCTTTGGCCACAGCAGTTGCATCCATATCAAAACCTTTGATGGTATAATTGAACGGACGTTGTTTTTTCAATAAGGATTCTTTAATGGTATTAAACAAATTGGCATCCCAGTCGCGCCAACGCTCGAAACCAAATTCTTTGCGGTTAGTATTCGCAGGAATATTATAAGCAATCATAGCGGCTTCAGCTAATATTGTTCCGCTACCGCACATAGGATCTAGGAAATCGCATTGCCCGTCCCAACCAGAAAGTATGACCAAACCTGCCGCCAGCACTTCATTAATCGGTGCTACATTGGTTGCCAAGCGGTATCCTCTTTTGTGTAACGACTCTCCCGAACTATCAAGTGCTACAGATACTTTATTGTGGTGTATATGAATATTGATTCTCAAGTCGGGCGACTCTAAATCAACACTCGGTCGTTCTTCATATTTATCTCTAAACTGATCGGCAATGGCATCTTTTACTTTCTGTGATACATACAAAGAATGGGTAAAGAAATCGGAGAACACGGCTGAGTCGATGGCCAGGGTTTGATGCACACCCATGTAATCTGACCAATTAATTTCTCTGATGCCTGCATACAATTCAAATTCGTTGAGTGCTTCGAAGGTATGAATGGGCTTAAGAATTTTGATAGCTGTTCGTGCAGCGATGTTAACTTTATACATAAAGCCTTTATCGCCTTCGAAACTAACCATGCGCATACCACGCTCAACATTGGCCGCACCAAGGGCCTTCAATTCTGTTTCCAATAATTCTTCAAAACCGAAGATGGTTTTGGCCACCATTTTATAATTCTCGCTCATATCCTATTCGATACTGCAAAAATCCACATTATAAATTGGATTACGACAATTAAAATGGATTAATTATAAGCGTATTAATTGATACCGAATTGCAATTTTACAGTAACTGTAATTGTTTTATTTTTAGAGGATGTATTATAAGCACCGCCATAGGTATAATCTTCGGTACTATTCTGACCCGTAATTTGAAAAATACCCAAATCAGCTTTGCGCAATTTACCCAAGTCACTGCCAGCATTGGTGGCTACCTTCTCGGCTCTTGCACTAGCGTCTTTGGTGGCATTCGAAATCAATTCGTGTTTAAGGTCGGCCAATTTGGTATAAAGGTAACTAGGCGTTTCTGATGTTAATTCAATTCCTTGATCAATCAATTGGGTAACTTCTCTAGAAAGTGATTCAAGCTTATCTACATTCTTCGATTCAACAGTAACGGTTTGAGATAAATTATAACCATCGAAGGTTTCGGTTCTTGAGTAGTCTGAATTGGTAATGGTTTTATAATTTTTCTGAATGCTAACGGCAGAGAATTTAATTTCACTTTGTTTAACCCCATTTTTTAATAAGTACTTGCGAATGGTTTCGGCATCGGCTTTTAATTGGGCATTGGCCTCTTGCAAAGAATAATTATTGCGTGAATAGTAACCATTCCATACAATAAGATCTGAAACAAAATCTTGTTGGGCCGAGCCTGTTACAGTAATGGTTTGGTTTTGTTGTTTCGACTTCACCCATCCACTCGAAAGAATAAAGGCTCCTAATACAACGGCCGCTGCGATAATGGCGATATTGATTGTTTTGTTTCCCATAATGTGATGTAAAAATAATGTTTTTTTACAATTGCACATAAACAAAAAAACGCCCCGACAAGCGGGGCGTTTCAATTATTGTTAACGAGAAGTGATTAAGCTTCTGGTGTTTCTTCTGGAGCAGCAGTTTCTTCTGCAGCTGGAGTTTCCTCAACTTTAGGTTCAGCAACTTTTGCTTCAACAGCTTTCTCTGTTTTAGCGCCTCTGCTTCTTCTGGTTTTGGTTTTAGCTGTTTTGTCTTTTTTACCGATAGCGTCAGTGTATTCGTTAAAATCAACTAATTCTATCATGGCCATTTCAGCGTTATCACCCATACGTGTACCAAGTTTAAGAATTCTAGTGTATCCACCTGGACGGTTAGCTACTTTCTCAGCAACAGTGCTGAATAATTCTTTAATACTATCTTTATCTCTTAAATAAGAAAATACAGTTCTGCGAGAGTGCATTGTATCGTTCTTAGATTTAGTGATAATTGGTTCAACATACATACGCAAAGCTTTAGCTTTAGCAACGGTAGTTGTTACACGCTTATGCTTTATCAAAGATATGGTTAAGTTGGCAAGTAACGCACGTCTATGTGAGGCGGTTCTTCCTAATTTATTTACTTTATTTCCGTGTCTCATTATACTATTATTTAATCTTCGTCAAGGTGGTATTTAGATACGTCCATTCCGAAATTCATTCCTTTTTCTCTTACAAACTCTTCTAATTCAGATAAAGACTTTTTACCAAAGTTTCTGAATTTCAATAAATCGTCAATATCAAAACTTACTAGTTCACCTAAAGTGCGTATTTCAGCAGCTTTTAAGCAATTGTATGCTCTAACAGATAGATCTAAATCAGCTAAGTTAGTTTTCAAGATTTTACGCATGTGTAAGTAGTTCTCGTCAACTTCTTGTGCTGGTTTTTTCACTTGGCTATCTAATAAGATATTCTCATCACTGAATAAAATAAAGTGTTGGATTAAGATATTAGCAGCTTCTTTCAAAGCATTTTCTGGGTGAATAGAACCATCAGTTTGCAATTCAATGATTAATTTCTCGTAATCTGTTTTTTGCTCAACCCTGAAATCTTCAACTGAATATTTAACGTTTTTGATTGGGGTATAGATAGCATCAATTGGAATTAAACCAATTTGAGCATCTTTAGGTTTGTTTTCGTCGGCTTGAACATAACCTCTACCTTTATCGATAGTGATTTCTAATTCAAGATTAACGAAAGGCTCCATGTTGCAAATAACCAAATCAGGATTTAAAACTTCAAAAGTGTTGGTATATCTAGAAATATCGCCAGCTACAAAAGCTTCTTTGCCTTTAATGCTGATGAATATTTTCTCGTTATCCTCCGTTTTAGCTAATTTTTTAAATCTTACTTGTTTTAAGTTTAAAACAATTTCGGTTACATCTTCTACTACACCTTTAATGGTAGAGAACTCATGGTCTACACCTTGAATTCTAACCGATGTAATAGCGTATCCTTCTAATGAAGAAAGTAATATTCTGCGCAATGAATTTCCAATGGTGATACCATACCCTTTTTCCAAAGGGCTAAATTCGAACAGACCATAAAAGTCTGTGTCTTTGTGCATAATTACTCTTTCAGGTTTTTGGAAAGCTAATATTGGCATTTTACTTTTTTTGTTTAATTAATGATTATTTAGAATACAATTCAACGATTAGTTGTTCTTTGATGTTTTCTGGGATATCTGATCTATCTGGCATATTTACGAATACACCTTCCATTTCTTTATCATTCCACTCAATCCAACCAAAGCGTTTTCTACCGCTGCTTAAAGAACCGGTAATAACTTCCATTGATTTAGATTTTTCTCTTACTGCGATTTTATCGCCTGCTTTTAAGTGGTAAGAAGGGATGTTAACGATTTCGCCATTCACTAAGATGTGTTTGTGCAATACTAATTGACGTGCACCACTACGTGTTGGAGAAATACCCATTCTGTATACCACGTTATCTAATCTTGATTCTAAGAATTTCAATAAGTTTTCACCAGTAACACCACGCTTTGCAGCAGCGATTTTAAAAGTTTTAGCGAATTGACGCTCTAATAAACCGTATGTATATTTAGCTTTTTGCTTTTCAGCTAGCTGAATAGAATATTCTGATTGTTTACCTCTTCTACGAGAGTTTCCATGCATTCCGGGACCATAAGGTTTTTTATCCAAAGCCTTATCCGGACCAAAGATAGCCTCACGGAATCTACGTGCAATTTTTGATTTAGGACCTGTATATCTTGCCATTTTTTATTTTCTAATTTGATTAAATACGTCTGCGTTTAGGGGGTCTGCAACCATTGTGTGGAAGTGGTGTGTTGTCATTGATAGACATAACCTCTAATCCAATTGCTGCAAGGTTTCTGATAGCTGAATCTCTTCCTGAACCTGGACCTTTAACGAAAACATCAACTTTTCTTAAACCAAGATCAAAAGCTACTTTACCACAATCTTGACTTGCCAACTGCGCTGCATATGGGGTGTTCTTTTTAGAACCTTTGAAACCCATTTTACCAGCAGATGACCATGAGATAACCTCACCATTGGTGTTAGTAACAGACACTATAATATTATTGAAAGATGCTCTGATATGAACCTGACCGATTGGGTCAACTTTAACTTTCTTTTTCTTTGTATTTTTAGCTGTGCTCATGTTTGATTATTTAGTAACTTTTTTCTTGTTAGCAACTGTTTTACGTTTACCTTTTCTGGTACGCGCGTTGTTTTTGGTACTTTGACCACGTAATGGTAAACCTTTACGGTGACGGGTTCCTCTGTAGCAACCGATGTCCATTAAACGTTTGATGTTTAATTGCACTTCAGAACGCAATTCACCTTCAGTTTTGAATGAACTTGAAATGATATTTCTAATAGAGGTTAATTCCTCATCATTCCACTCAGCCACTTTTTTATCATGACTAATTTCGGCTTTATCTAAAATACTACCAGCTCTGCTAGCACCTATTCCAAATATATAGGTTAAACCGATAACACCTCTTTTATTTTTGGGTAAATCAATACCTGCTATTCTTGCCATTATCCTTGTCTTTGTTTAAATTTAGGGTTCTTTTTGCAAATCACAAAGAGTTTGCCTTTGCGTTTTACTAATTTGCAGTCTACACTGCGTTTTTTTACTGAAGTTCTAACTTTCATATCTTTTGATTATTTATATCTATATGCAATTCGTCCTCTTGTTAAATCGTAAGGACTCATTTCTACTTGTACTTTATCTCCCGGTAATATTCTGATATAATTCATCCTCATTTTACCAGAAATTGTGGCTATTATCTCGTGACCATTGGCTAATTTTACTCTAAACATAGCGTTAGATAAAGCTTCCTCAATGATACCATCTTGTTTTATCGAACTTTGTTTAGCCATTTTTACGGGGGTGCAAAATTAATTGTTTTTTTTGAATTATCAAATTGATTGTGTTGAAACCGCTCCTGATCTGCCTTTTATTCTACCAGATTTCATTAATCCATCGTAATGACGCATCAATAAATAACTCTCTATCTGTTGCAAAGTATCCAATACAACGCCTACCATGATCAACAATGAAGTACCACCATAGAACTGTGCAAAACTCTGACTGATGCCAAATAACATGGCAATAGAAGGAAGAATTGCTACCGCTGCTAGGAACAATGAACCTGGGAAAGTGATTCTTGACATTACTGTATCAATATAGTCGCTAGTGCTTTTACCTGGTTTAATGCCTGGAATAAAACCGCCATTCTTTTTCATATCATCGGCCATTTGGTTAGGATTAACAGTAATGGCTGTGTAGAAATAAGTGAAGGCAATGATTAAAGTTGCAAACAAAGCATTGTATCCAAATGATCCATAATCGCTTAATGATCTAAGAATAGCCCCTGGATTCTCCATGTTTTGGGCAATGGTTGGAGGTAAGAACATAATTGCTTGGGCAAAAATGATTGGCATTACGCCAGCCGCATTTACTTTCAAAGGAATGTATTGTCTTGCTCCACCAGTCATTCTGCTACCTTCAACACGTTTAGCATAATTAACCGATATTTTTCTAACACCTTGAATTAACAAGATAGTAGAAACGATTACCACTAACCAGAAGATGATTTCTAAAATGAACAATGGTAAACCGCCTTTTGTAAATTTCTGATCCAATTCGAAACCTAAAGCCTCAGGTAATCTATCGATAATACCAATCATAATGATTAGAGAGATACCGTTACCTAAACCTTTATCAGTTATCTTTTCACCTAACCACATTGTAAACATAGTACCAGCCACCAATAAACTTACGTTAACTGCCATGAACATGAATTCAGACATCGCGTTAGGATTGGTGTGGAACAACAATGCGTTTAGATTGTCTGGCTTAGAAGTAATGTTATAAAGGTATCCAATTGCTTGCACTGCAGTAATTGCAATGGTCAATACTCTTGTGTACTGGTTTATTTTTCTACGGCCTTCTTCGCCTTCTTTTTGTATTCTTTGGAAATAAGGAACAGCTATACTCAATAATTGAATAACGATTGAGGCAGAGATGTAAGGCATAATACCCAATGCAAAAATAGCGCCTCTACCGAATGCACCACCTGCAAAAATATTTACCAATCCTAATATACCTTCGGTTTGTTTCTGTAAAGAACCCATTAAAACATTACCATCAATACCAGGTAAGATGATAAATGTACCGATACGGTATATAAGCAAGAATAGAAGAGTGTTAAGAATTTTACTTCTTAACTCTTCTATACTCCAAATTTCTTTCAATTTTTGAATAAATTTCTTCATTCCTTATTATTTTCCTATTAGATTAGCGCTTCCTCCGATGTCTTCAATTGCTTTTTTAGCGGTTTCTGAAAAACGGTGAGCATGAACTTCCAATTTAGCTTTTAATTCGCCACGACCTAAAATTTTATATACTTCTCTTTTACCAACTAGATTGTATGTAACTAGATCTTCGTGTTTTATCACAGTTAATTTGTGCTCTGTAGCTAAGTTTTGTAATACATCAAGGTTAATTGAAGCATATTCCACTCTGTTGAAGTTTTTGAAACCTCCTTTAGGAATACGTCTTTGCAATGGCATTTGACCGCCTTCAAAACCTTTTTTACGAGAGTAACCGCTTCTGCTCTGTGCGCCTTTATGACCTCTGGTTGACGTACCGCCTCTACCAGAACCTTGACCACGGCCTATACGTTTAGCACTCTTTGTCGAACCTTCTGCAGGTTTTAGTGAACTTAAATCCATGTTAAATATTTTCTACTTTTACTAAATGGTTAACTTTTCTTAATATACCTTTGATTGAAGGTGTTTCTTCTACTACATTCGAGCTATTTATTTTCTTTAGTCCAAGAGCTTCAAGATTTTTTTCAACTCTTTCAGATTGACCAATAGTACTGCGAATTTTGGTTATTTTTATTTTGGCCATAATGATTATCCGTTAAAAACCTTTTTTAAATTAATATTTCTTTGTTTAGAAATCGTGTAAGGATCTCTTAATTTAGATAGAGCATCTAAAGTTGCTTTCACCACGTTGTGAGGGTTAGAAGAACCTTTAGATTTTGCTAATACATCATGGATACCTGCACTTTCTAGTACAGCACGCATTGCACCACCTGCAATTACACCTGTACCACTAGATGCTGGCTTAATGAATACATTACCACCACCAAATTTACCATATTGCTCGTGAGGGATAGTACCTTTCAATACTGGTACCTTCACAAGGTTTTTCTTTGCATCTTCAATTGCTTTAGTGATTGCATCGGTTACCTCGCCAGCTTTACCTAGTCCGTTACCTACAATCCCTTGGCCATCTCCCACTACTACAATAGCTGTGAAACTAAATGTACGTCCACCTTTTGTAACTTTTGCAACGCGATTAATTGCAACAACCTTTTCTTTTAGTTCAAGTTCTGATTGTCTTACGCGCTTTATATTGCTATTTGTCATGATTTTCTTTTAATAATTAAAATTGAAGTCCTCCTTCTCTGGCACCATCTGCTAAACTTTTAACTCTACCGTGGTAAAGGAAACCATTTCTATCGAATACTACAGTATCAATTCCGATGGCTTTTGCTTTTTCAGCAATTTTTTTACCAACCAATGATGCTTTAGCTGTTTTGGTTTCTTTTGTATCGGCTATCTCTTTTTCGCGAGTTGATGAAGCACAAATAGTTTTATTACTAATATCTACGATCTGTGCATATATTTCACTGTTACTGCGAAAAACTACTAAACGTGGACGGTTGGCTGAAGGTACAATTGCACCAGCTACTCTACGTTTAATTTTTAATCTTCTTTTTTCTTTTACGTTGCTCATTTTCTAGCTAATTATTTTTTAGATGCTGATTTACCCGCTTTTCTTCTTAATTGTTCACCTGTGAATCTGATACCTTTTCCTTTATATGGCTCAGGCTTACGGAATCCTCTAATCTTTGCAGCCAACTGACCTACTAATTGTTTATCAGCACTTTCAAGGATAATGGTTGGATTCTGACCTTTCTCAGTAACAGTTGTTACTTTTACCTCTGCAGGTATTTCTAACATAATTCTGTGTGAGTAACCTAAAGATAAATCTAATATCTGACCTACGTTTGAAGCTTTATAACCAACACCAACTAATTCTTGTTTAGTGGTATGACCTTCTTTAACACCAATTACATTATTGTTAAGTAATGAACGGTATAAACCATGAAGGGCTCTGTTCATCTTCTCTTCATTAGGACGAATAAGTGTTAATACACCATCATTCAATTCTAATTTAAAATCAGGTTTAATGGCCTGATGAAGTTCACCTTTTGGTCCTTTTACGGTTACAATATTGTCGCTAGAGATTTTAACCTCTACACCGGCTGGAACTTTTATTGGAGCTTTTCCTATTCTTGACATTTTTCTGTTTTATTAATAATTATGAAACGAAACATAAAACTTCTCCACCAACATTTAATGTTCTAGCTTCTTTATCACTTACTACACCGTGAGAGGTAGAAATGATTGCGATACCTAAACCATTGATTACTCTAGGAAGATTATCTGCAGTAGCATACTTTCTTAAACCTGGCTTACTTACTCTTTTGATTTCTCTGATAGCAGGAATTTTGGTAACTGCATCGTATTTCAAAGCAACTTTAATAACGCCTTGTTTGTTATCAGTATCTTCGAATTTGTAGTTAAGAATATAACCTTTTTCGAACAATACTTTAGTGATCGCCTTTTTTACATTTGAGGCTGGGATTTCAACTATTCTGTGTTTTGCAGCTAATGCGTTTCTTAAACGGGTTAGGTAATCTGCTATTGGATCTGTCATTTTTTTTATTTTTTATTTTTTGATGTTTACAAGTTGATGAATCAATTGTAAATTATCTTGTTTTTATTCTAATACTATTTTACCAGCTTGCTTTGGTTACGCCTGGAATTTTACCGTTCGAAGCCAGTTCACGGAACTGATTTCTGCATATTCCAAAGATTCTGATATAACCACGTGGTTTTCCTGTTAATTTACATCTGTTACGTAAACGCACTGGAGACGAACTGCGTGGTAATTTTTGCAACCCAATTAAATCGCCTGCTTCTTTCAACGCTTTGCGTCTATCAGCATATTTTGCGATCATTTTCTCTCTTTTGAGTTCGCGTGCTTTTATTGCTTCTCTTGCCATTTTATTTTGTTAGTTCTTTTTGAAAGGTAAACCAAATGATCTTAATAATTCCAAACACTCTTCATCTGTTTTGGCAGTGGTAACGAATGTGATATCCATACCTGAAATTCTGTTTGTTTTGTCAATGTCAATCTCTGGGAAAATGATTTGCTCGGTAATACCCATGGTATAGTTACCTCTGCCATCAAATCCTTTAACTGCAAGACCTTGAAAATCTCTAACCCTTGGCATAGCGATTGAAATCAAGCGCTGTAAGAATTCGTACATATTATCTGAACGAAGTGTTACTTTAGCACCGATTGGCATTTTCTCTCTCAGTTTAAAGTTACTGATTGCTTTTTTAGACATTGTAGCTTGCGCTTTTTGACCAGAAATACGGGTCATTTCATCTACGGCTGCATCAATAATTTTTTTATCATTAACTGCTACACCTACACCTTGATTCAGACATATTTTCTCTAATTTAGGGATCTCCATCACATTTTTATAGGCGAATTTCTCCATCATGTGTGGCACCACTACATCAGTATATCTTGTTCTTAAATTGGCTGTATACGACATTTTCTATTTTTTATTTAATAAACTCTCCAGTTTTAACTGAAAATCTTTGTAAGTTACCTTTATCATTTTCTTTTCTTCCAACTCTAGTTGATTTACCATTTTCAAGAACCATCAAATTCGAAATGTGAATTGGAGCTTCTTTTTTAATGATACCGCCATTTGGAAATGCAGCATTTGGTTTTGTGTGACGAGATACCAAATTTAAACCTTCAACGATTGCTTTATAGGTTTTAGGATAAACTCTTAACACTGTACCTGTATTTTTTCCATCAATCACTTTACCAGATAGCATTTTAACGCTATCGCCTTTCTTGATGTGAATTTTATTGGTGATATGTGAATTTTTGTTTGTTTTCATCTGATTATAATACTTCTGGTGCTAATGAAACGATTTTCATGAATTGTTTATCGCGCAATTCGCGGGCTACTGGTCCAAAAATCC
>CANFUB010000054.1 GCA_947450015.1 Bacteroidota bacterium
CTTTGGTTTCGTTGCCTGTCAAAACAGCAATTGATGTTCTATTTTTTCTTATCAATGTCTTTTTATCTCTAAAATAATAATCAAAATAACGGGCTGAATTATCACTTCCGGTTGCTATGACCATCTCTGCAGCATTTAAGCGTTCGGTAATTTCAATTCTTTCGGCAAAATATGGATTGATCTCAATCAAACTTGAAATCACATATTTCATTAATATTTCATCATTCGATGATAATTTTACCAAAGCTTTATTTCCTGTTGCTAAAACTGAGATCAAATCATGCAGGCCCACCAAGGGAATATTACCGGCCATTATGATACCAACCTGTTTCATTTCATTGTTTGGTGCGATTGCATTCAACCATGTTTTAATATCCTTTTCATTGAGGGCTTTGGCCCAATTATTTGCAGCTAATTTTACAAATTGGGGACTAAACCATTGGTTGTGCGCATGGGCGGAATGAATGACAGACTCAGGCAATTCACTTAATTTACGACCAAGTAATTGCAGGTCTTTGATGTATTGATTTGTATCCAAAATTTAAAGTAACAAAAATACGCTCTTTTCGTTTAAATGAACATATGCTTGAAGGTGAATCTATCAATTTTAAAAACAAGTAGCACGAATAACAATGAATAGTAAAAATAAAAATAAAAAAATCTGTAAGTTTGAAGCAATGAAATTATCTATCCGCCTTTTACTTTTATCAACGCTATTTAGTGTAAATTCATATGCACAGACAGGCTTTAGATTTGGGCCATCAATTGGCTATATAGCTTCTAAACCAAAAGTAATTGACACCATCCCTAACAATTATTTCATTCGTTTTAAATCTGGTTTCAATGTTGGCGTGATGGCCTATTATGGCTTTAGCGAAAGATTTGGAATGTCTGTAACTGCCAACTATACTTCGAAGGGATACCGTTTATTTAATGACAGCATCAATAACAGTGTTGAATTGAAACACAATCAATCGCTCATTGAAATTCCAATTAACTTTATTTTAAAACAGCGTTTAAATTCTGTTTCAAACATTCGCGAAAACATTGGCTTTACCTTGAGTAATTTAATTTCTACAACTGAAAAAGAAATAAAAAGCGACAATGGTAATTTTAGAATCAAGGAGACAACTAAAACGACCTTTTACCCAATGTTGAATATTGGCTTAGAAGTAAGTCACGAAGCAAAAAACAACAACGTATTTGTATTTGGGGCCTTTTTAAAACAAGGTTTTAGCAACAACTCTAACCTTGCAATTTTTAGCAATAAAACAAGCAATACGCCTTTGTTTAATCTAGGATTTAAGGGTAGCTACATTGGCATTTCATTAAGTTACCTTTTCAATCTTAGCAATCTCAAAAAGCAAGAAGAATTCTTCTATTAAAAGGCGCTACTTCGAATAAAAAATTAGTCATAAAAAAAACACCACATTAGATGTGGTGTTTTTTTATGTATCGATTGTGCTTGGTTTTGTAATTGATTAAAGAATCAACATGGCATCGCCATAGCATAAGAAATTGTATTTTTTCTTAATTCCTTCCTTGTAGGCTTCCATCATAAAATCGTAATCACCAAAAGCCGCTGTCATCATTAACAAGGTGCTTTCAGGACTGTGGAAATTGGTAATAAAAGCATTGGCAATAGCAAAATTGTGCGGTGGAAAAATGAATTTATCGGTCCAGCCTCTGCTTGGATTTAACAAGCCTGTTGAAGAAACCGAACTTTCTAAAGCGCGCATAACACTAGAACCAACGGCTACAACACGTTTCTTATTATCTTTTGCAGTATTCACAATACTGGCAGTTAATTCTGGAATATTGTAACTCTCTGAATCCATTTTGTGTTTTGTTAGGTCTTCTACTTCTACATCTCTAAATGTTCCTAAACCTAAGTGCAATGTTACATCAGCGAATTTTATTCCTTTAATATCCAAACGCATCATCAACTCTCTACTAAAATGCAGTCCAGCAGTTGGTGGGGCGATGGCGCCTTCTTCAGTTGCAAAAATAGTTTGGTAGCGCTCTTCGTCTTCTTTTTTAACAGGTCTGTCAATGTATTTAGGAATTGGTGTTTCTCCTAATTTTCTAACAATTTTATTGAACTCTTCTTTATCGCCATCGAATAAAAAGCGAATGGTTCTTCCACGGCTTGTGGTATTATCTACAACCTCTGCTACTAAATCATCATCGCCAAAATACAATTTATTACCTACGCGTATTTTTCTCGCTGGGTCAACCAATACATCCCAAAGCTTTAATTCTTCATTCAGTTCTCTTAAAAGAAAAACTTCAATTTTTGCACCTGTTTTTTCTTTGTTACCATACATTCTGGCCGGAAACACCTTTGTGTTATTCATAACAAAGACATCATCTTCTTCAAAAATCTCAAGAATGTCCTTGAATTTTTTGTGTTGAATGGTTCTATTCTTTCTATCAACCACCATTAATTTACACTCATCACGTTGTTTAGAAGGATCTTGAGCAATTAAATTGGGTGGTAATTCAAACTGGAATTTTGATAATTTCATCTAGTGTATAATATGGGTAAAAAAGGGTGCAAAATTAATATAAAATAAGCATAAATGCAAATGCGTACTTATGAACCAATATCTAATAAAAAGTGTCCATTTAACTTATTTTTACTTTTTGGCATAAACATTGTTTATTTGTAGACATGAGATTATTTATACTTTCACTCCTCGCTTTTACTTGTGCTATTAATGCCAATGCAAATGACACTACCAAACAAAAACAAACCTTACCTTCAGTTGAAGTAAAGACAATAGATGGTAAAGCTGTCAATATTCAGGATTATGGCAAAACTGGTAAAATTACCATTATCTCTTTTTGGGCTACTTGGTGTGGACCATGTATTAAAGAACTCGATAACATTCTTGATGTTTATGATGATTGGCAAACCAAGTACGGTTGTGAACTGGTAGCAGTGACAATAGATGATTCTAGGAATATACCTAAAGTAAAACCATTTGTAAATGGTAAAGGCTGGCCTTATACAATTTTAACAGATGAGAACAAAGACCTTGCAAGGGCAATGAATGTCAACAACCCTCCGCAAGTTATTCTAATTGATCAACAAGGTAATATTGTGTATGTACACAATGGCTATACTGAAGGTAGTGAATTGGAGTTAGAAGAGCAGATTAAGAAATTGATTAAACAATAATCAGCCCCCAGCGATGCGGTGTAAAATGCCGTCACGTAAATCATACACCCAACCATGAACAATTATGGAAGGATTTGATTTAATCAATTCTGCTGAAAGTATTTTATTCACACCTGCTTGCACGTTTAATTCAACCATTCTTTTTAAACGGTCGTCTTCATTGACAATGGCATCAACCTCTAAAGCGTTATCACCATAAACATCCTTTATTTTTTTCAACCATACATCCATATTACCAAAACTATCTTTGGTCATGGCCGCCTTAATACCACCGCAACCGTAATGGCCGCAAACGATAATATGCTTTACTTTTAGATACTCTACTGCATATTGCATCACACTCATTAAATTGATATCATGCAAATCAACAACGTTGGCGATGTTGCGATGAACAAACATTTCACCAGGTTCTGTATTGGTGATTTCGTTGGCAGGTACGCGGCTGTCAGAACAACCAATCCATAAAAAATCGGGTTCCTGTATTAAGGCTAGTTTGTTAAAATACTCCCTGTCCATGTGTATTTTATCTGCAGCCCAAGCCTTGTTTTCTAAAAATATTTTGCTAATAATTTCCATTATAGTGATTTAAAAAGTGAATGTGGTTTGGTAGCAGTGGTCTTAACAGAAATTCTAATATTGCGATTTGGTGCACCTGCTATAAAATCGTCAATGGCCTCGATGATGTCGATGTCAACAAAATCGGCCTTTGTAGAATCTACCAATAAATGTGAATCATTGGGAATGGTATTCAATAATTTTTTGATGTTTTTCTTATTTAAGAACGATACATCCTTGTTAAAACGCAATAAATAATTGCCATGGTCTTCGTATAACATCACAGATGTCTTGTAATTACTCACCAAAATAAAACACAGGCTAACCAGTATACCTACTATTACACCCACTAATAAGTCGGTTAACAAGATGGCTACGATTGTGATGATGAATGGCAAAAAACGATTAAATTTCTTCTTGAATTCATCCTTAAAAATAGCGGGTTTTGACAGTTTATATCCCACATGGATTAGGATTGCAGCTAGTGCCGCTTTAGGAATAATATTAATAAATGGTGTTAAAACTAATACACTTAGAAGCAACAAGACCCCATGAAAAATAGTAGACCATTTGGTTTTTGCACCAGCATTGACATTGGCCGAAGTACGAACAATAACTGATGTGATCGGCAATCCACCCAAAAAGCCACTTGCTACGTTGCCAATGCCTTGCGCAAACAGCTCGCGATTGGCTGGTGTAATGCGTTTGTCGTGGTCTATTTTATCACCTGCTTGTATGCTTAATAAGGTTTCAATGCTCGCAACAAATGCAATGGTTAAAGCCAGTTTCCATACGGTTGGATTACCAATTTGTGAAAAATCAGGGAAATTCCATGCCCACAGCGCCTCTGCATTTATTTGAGGCATATCACTCAAATGGAATCCCTGCAATGTCATTTCAGGAAAATAATGGATGTAGATTGTATTGATGCCAATGCCAAGTAAAACAACAATTAATTGTGAGGGTATAAGCTTGAATAAACTGTATTTACTTAATCTTTCTGAACCCCACCCGATTAATACGAACATAGAAACAATGGCTATTAAGAAGGCACCCCAATTAAGTTCTACAATTGCATAATAGATTTCTGTGAATGTATTTTTACCATCTTCTTGTAAAAATTCCTCGTCCCCTTCAAAGTCAAAATCGTAACCAAGGGCATGGGGAATTTGTTTTAAAACAAGCAATAAACCAATGGATACTAGCATACCGCTAATAACTGCCCCAGGAATAAAGTCGCCTAAAACACCTGCCTTTAGTTGACTGAGTATAAACTGAAAAACACCTGCGATTACAACCGCTAAAAGGAAGGCCTCGAAGGTTGGCAATTCCTTTAAACCAGTAATTACAATGATGGTTAAACCAGCTGCGGGTCCACTCACACTGGTATTCGATCCACTCAAAAAACCGATGAGAATACCCCCAACAATTCCAGCTATTACACCAGAAATAATGGGTGCCTTGCTAGCCAATGCAATTCCTAAACAGAGGGGAAGTGCAACCAAGTAAAGCACAATTGAAGATTTTAAATCCTCCTTAAAAAAAGATTTCATATGTTAAGTAGGCAAAGAAAGTATTTTTTTTAATGGCCTCCAATTTTAAAAAAATATAGATTTTGTAATTCAATGGCTATTAAACAATAGTAATTCAAAACCATCAACTATTCCATTAAATATTGAAAAAAAGAAACCCACACCATTTTCAAATGGGTGGGCTTACTTTTATTAAATTAACGAAACTTATTTTTTCTTTACACGGGTCGCAAGTGGGTGATTGGATAAGGCTTTGTGATCTTGCAATCCTGTTATCATAAAATTGCCACCATTTGCATTGTATTCATGTTCAAAATGATGAACAAATGCCATGAAGGAATGATCAACTAATTTGGTGTTTAAAAAATTAATCTCAATATTAAGATTAGCGCCAAGATTAGTAAGTACTTTTTTAAATCCTAATAAATTTGAGAAGACTGCAGAACCATTTACAGTAATTGTAGTTACATTGTTATCTCTTTGAATGGAATAGTCTGCTTTGAATAAACTTTTTAATTGGGCACCGTTGATTAAATGAAAAATAAATTTCACTAAAATACCCGCTGCTATACCTAACAATAAATCCTCTAACAGTGTTACAGCAATCGTAACTAAGAAAATAGCCAATTGCTCTTTACCAATATGGTAGGTATGAATAAATTCTTTTGGAGCAGCCAATCTAAATCCAGCAAAAATTAACATGGCAGCGAGGGCTGCATTTGGAATTAATTCAATTACTGGAATCATCAATAACATGGCAATTAATAAAAATATGCCATGAAAGAAATTAGACCATTTGGTTTTAGCACCAAATCCAACATTAGAGCCACTTCTTACAACTTCAGAAATCATAGGCAAGCCACCTAATAAACCAGACAAGGCATTTCCTGCGCCTAAACCTATGAGGTCGCCATTATAATTCGATTCGCGTTTATAAGGATCTAAACCATCAACTGCTTTTACTGTCAACAATGATTCTAGACTATTAACGAATAAAAACATAAACACATATTTCCAAAAAGGAAATGTTCCTATGGCCGAGAAATCGGCATTTAAACTAATATTACCCCAAAAATCCCCAATCTTTACTAATGAATAATCATGTTTAAATTGCCAGTATAATCCTAGTGGTACGGCTATCAATAGAACAATCATAGGTGCAGGAATTTTCTTTAGAAAATTCAATTTAATCTTCGGCAAGGCAAACATTAGCAATAAAGACAAAAGCCCAACAACAGCCAAATGCGTATTAGAGTTTTCGACAAAACGTGGAATATCCATTAATAATTCTAAAGGTTTCTCGCCTTTATAAATACCTGGGTCATCGCCTAAAAGCACTGGAACTTGTTTAGCGATGATAATAATACCAATGGCTGCAAGCATACCATGTACTGCAGAGTGAGGAAAGAAATCGCTCAAGGATCCAAGTTTTAAAAACCCAAAAACGATTTGAATTAAGGCCATCACGACAATGATACCACAAGCCATGTGTATTGGGTTATGACCTTCGTAGCCCAAAGCTCCCATGTCTGCAACCGCTGCCGCACATACAGTAATTAAACCAGCTGCTGGGCCTTTTATCGTTAAAGGCGATACTTTAAAGAAGCTTACGAATAAACCACCAACCATGGCCGTTAATACACCCATGGCAGGGTCGAATCCGCTGGCTTTGGCGATACCTAAACTCAAGGGCAAGGCTAATAGGAACACTAGAAATCCTGTAACAGAATCTGTTTTCCAGTTTTCTTTTAAACCGGCAAGACCGGTTTTTGGCAAAATTTTATAATCCATATTGTTATTTTTTTTTGTAAATGTTATTAAATGAAAATTTGATATTGTAGAATGAATGCATTCTTTCTTTTTCCTAATTGTAAATCGGCTGTGCTATTGATAAAATACGTTGGTCGGTTTTGCCAATCTAAACTAAGTTTAGCATTGTGCCCTTTAATTAACCAATTCACACCTGCGTTGAAAAGGTTCATATTCAAATTCCCTAATCGATCGTATTTGGCCATGGTATAAGCTACATAAGGCATTAATTGACCAGATGGCAAAACGTTTTTAGGCAATAGATAGCCACATTGCGCATAAACCACCGAACCAGTACCAAACATAGGAAACGCATTTCCATAGGTTGAGCCATGGCCTGTAATACTGTTTGAACTGTTTAAAGCTGTTGCATTGGCAGGGTTCATGGCGCCATTATACCTTAAATAATTGCTGCCATAATTGGTTTTAAAAAAACCTAAATAGGCCGACAAGGCATTGCCTTTTTCTTTGTTGAGAGGTATATCCAAAAAGCTTTCGACACATAATAACAACATGTTGTGATAGGCAATAGAATCTGATGCACTTTGTCTAGACCAAGTTGCATTCTTCTGATAAGTGGCACCAAAGGCTACATTAAATATTTTCTTTTTACCTAAATAAGTCCCAGTCATGTAGGGTGTAGTGTGATTCTCGTGTTCGAAAAATTGCCACATCAAATATGTTTGCAACTGTTTATGTCTGCCTATACTTGCAAAGCTAGCATCCTTAAATGCTGCAACAGGTGTTGCTCCATTGGACGTAATTGGGAATGGATCGCTTAATAAAATTCGGTAATCTAATTTGGAAACTTGACCACGTGCATAAACACTTAACTTACGACTGAATTGATCGGTTTGATCTGTCGTTGCTTGTGCAAAAATAGGTACATCCATTGTCATAATCGTGCCTATCGATGGCTGAGAAAATCGCGATAAACCATTCGCAATGGTTAACCCCCCTCCTAATTTTAGTTGATTGCCTTTGCTCACTTTGTATTCACAAAGCGCATCATGAAAAAAGGCAGCATTTTTTCGATTGGAAGTGGAATTATATTGTGCGTTAAAATTATTCTGACCGAATTGAAAATAAATAAACACCTTGTCGGTAATTTGACCAAACAATTGCATTCTGGTGCGTCTTAAACCTATGTCGAAGGTTTGACTAGCAGCCAATCCATCGACCTTGGTACCTGGATTACTTTCGTTGTAACGCAACCAAACTTGGTTTAAAAAAGTGGCTTGGAAATAATGGGAACCATCTTCGTTTAGGTTGTATTTTAATGCCTCCTTCTCTTTAGCAAGTGTCTGAACGACTTCCGTTTTTTTGAGTGAGTCTTTTTCTAACCGATTAGTCGCATTCAATTTTGAGAGTGCGATGCATGTTAAAAGAAATATGATCTTTTTCATTTTGAATTTAAATGTTGTAATTATGATGATTTGTAAGGTGTATCGTGATACGTTTTTTGATGTGGGCCTAAAAACAAACGGGCATACATTCGAACCAATGCAATGCCATCGATGATAAAGGCTACTGATGTAATGAAGGCTAATAAAAATTGGTCTTCGTGAATATGGCTAAAGATTAAATCTTCGCCAATGAAAGTTGGTGTGATTGGAAATCCAGTAAGACCCAAACAAGCAATTAAGAAAATAAAAGCAATTTTGGGATGTTCATACACATGGCCATAGAATTGGTTGAGGTCAATTTTACCTTCCAATTTTCTCAATCGCATAAGCGCTATAAATCCAACAATACCACTTACAACAATTCCACTTAAGTAAAGATGCGCATCACTTAGTTGAAAATGCTCGTTGAATGAAATGGCCAATGCTATCCAAAAATGGTTCATGATAATTAGTACCCAACTTAGGAAAGCACTTCTGCGTTCTGAGAATGATTTTATAACCATTATCAAACCAATCAATGAAAATACGATGGGCAAGTAATGACGAATTGTGGGTGATAAAATATCGTCATGGTATAAACAAAACAATCCCATTGCATAGGTTGGTACCAAAAGATAAATAACTTGATTCATGGTCAAGAAATTAAATTTTTTACCTGTTGTCTTCAATGGTTTCCAAAGGATGAAACTCATGAGTTTATCTAGGTTCCATTCTTTAATGCTTAATAAGTAAATTGAATACTCAATTTTCTTAGGCCATCTGTCTTCGAAAGTATGCAAGCGTGGTTTGTAATTATAAAATTGTTCGCGAATTAAATAACTTACAATTGAAGGCGAAACCAGCAATTGATAGGTTCTTAGAAATGCATTACCTGCAAAGTGTATAAGTGCTAAATTTTCGAAACCAGCGGCTACTTCTACAAAAATAATTCCTATTTGTGAAATAGAACCATAAGCAATTTGACTTTTAACAGACGATTGCACCCTTGCTATTAAGGATGAAATAATTGCCGTAGTCAATCCTAAAACCCCAATGATAACCCTTACTGATATTTGGTTTTCCCAAAATGGGAAAGTTCGCAATAAAATAAATACCCCCAAATGCACAGAAAGCGAACCATAGAAAATGGCGCTCGAAGGTGTTGGTCCTTCCATGGCCCTTGGTAGCCATGATGAGAAAGGCAATTGAGCTGATTTGGCGGCTGCAGAAATAAGTATCATCAACGAAATGAAGACACCAACAAAGCTATGGTTAACGAGGTGCTCATGCACCAATTCGTTATTAGTAAGTTTTAAAAATGTAATGTTCTCGTGCCATAAATGGTGACTGGCCCACATGGCTAAAATCAAGCCCACATCACCTATTCTATAAATAGAAAAAACTTTGATGGCATTCTTCACAGGAAGGTATCTGTTTCTATAAAATGCAATTAGTAAAAAAGAAGTGATACCGAGTATCTCCCATCCTATAAACAGGGTTTCAAGGTTACCCGCAAAAATGGTGATATTGTAGCCCAAATAGAAAAACAAAATCGTATTAAAGAATCGTTTATAACCAACTTCACGGTGCATATAGGCCTTGCTATAAATGGTAACCATAAAGGTTAAAGATGCGCCAACAAAAAAGTAAACCGCTGTAATTTTATCAAAACAGAAATCGATAAAAAACTCATAATTACTGGTTTTTAATAATACAATGTCTCTTAAATCGAGTGTTACGTGATCGTTGCTAATCCAATAAAATAAGAATACAAAGAAACTGATGAGATGTATACCGACTGTAAAAAATGCAATTCTTGAGATGACTAATTCACTTTTTTTGGGAATTAATAAACTTAATAAGAAGCCAATTAAGGGAATGAAAATAAAAATATTTAGTAATGTGCTCATGGTTTAGTTAAGTATGTATACAGGTATGTTGTCCGAATGTGATTCTATTTCAGCGGTCATGCTTCTTATTGATTCCACCTTGTGCATTGGTGCATAAGCATTAAACTGACCTTCTTTGAACACAAATATTTTTTTTGTAACAGGTTGTAAAACGGCTAAGTGTACCCATTCATTGATAAACCATTCATAAATTTCTGGTGCCTTTTGGATGACAGATAATACAATGTCTGGTTCATGTTCAATGATAATTAAAAGTCTTATTGGATCATGCACTTCTATCATTTGTGAGGGCAAGCCTGGTCGCAAATCCCCATCGATACCATTGGCAACGCCAAATAAACCCATAACATTATGGGGTAATTTTGTGCCTGCACCTAGTTTTTGATTATCGACACGTGAGAAAAAATATTCTAAATTAATACCACCACAAACAGGACCAAGTGGTTTGACAATATTAAAAAGTATTTTTCCTTCAGGATCCATATTATAGTCATACGAATTTAAAAAGGCTCGCCTATCTAGGAACAAAGACTTTGTAAGGTCTCTATTTCCAACGATACAAAGTGCGTTGGTAGCGTGGTTTAATTCAGGTCGCGGTTCAAATAAAGAAACAGAGCGTCTTAGTATTTTTTGATGAATCTTTTTTGCATCCATATGGGTATCGATTGACTCGAACTTACGAGAGCGTTCTTTTGCATTGTAATCGAGTGCTTTCTCAAATACCTTTTCATTTATTTGATGTAACCCTTTATTGGTTGCATTGAGTGAGTTTTCATCATAGAACAAAATTTCATCGCGGGTTGTATCATGCAAAGCACCTACAAACTGCGTTGCTTCTGGAATATCAATTCCAATATTTTTTAAGCGCTCCCTAACACCTTTATGATTGGCCATGTGGCACATTACACGTGCATTCACAGAACCCGGTCGACCGGAACATGCACCACAATCGTAGGCAGCATAATGTGGATTGTTTACACTGCTTGAACCATGACCTACAATATAAATTAAAGGTGCAAAATCTTTTGTCAAGCCAATACTTTTAAGTAAGCCTGCCACTCTATCGGCCATTTCATCAACCGTGAAACCTATTTGCAGTCCATTCTCATTGGGCACCTTGGCATCGTATTCGATACTTAGTTTTGAAACCTTGTCCATGTGTCTAAAGGAGTAGGCCGTTGCAGGACTCATAGATGGTCGAAAAATATTGACGAATAATTTAAGGGCCGACCAAAAGCCAAGGGTTTGTGAAATCAACCAACCGCTAAAAATTGAGTGACTGCGTTTGGCAAAATGGGCTTCTGATTGCCTCACTTCTGAGGAATCAATTTCTTTAATTAAAAATTTAGGCGTTACTGGCGCTGGGCATTGCTTGGTATAGGACTTACCATGTTCAGGTTGAAAGAAAAATTCAACACTAAAAAAACCTGGTGTTCCAAATGTTTCACAAGCAGTATCAAATTGTTCAAGATAGCTGCGTATTGAAATCTCCCGATCATCGATACAAAACATGGCTTGAAAGCTTTTTTTAGCATCAATGAGGGGCGCAGTGTGTGGCACTTGGATACTGGCTAGTACTTCGTCGTAATAAGTCCATTCAAAGGCTTCTTGCCACAGTCGCATTACTTCTGTGTATTCTGTTATAACAACAGGTGCGAACAAAGCTTCAGGCTTTTCTTTTAACCGAGCATTAAGTGGCTGCCATTGCTCACCGAACTTTGCATCTAGAGCATCTATTTCGAGCATTAACTCGAAAAGAATTAAATCATGTAGGCTAATACTTCTAGCATCTAAGAGTGTTTGCGGATAATCTTCGATGGTTGAAACCATGCCCGACCATCCTTGATGTGAAAATTGTTGATCGAATAAATA
>CANFUB010000055.1 GCA_947450015.1 Bacteroidota bacterium
AAGTCGCTACTCAATGGTTTAGCATCTATATCCGTATTGCGAAACAACCTTGTTTTTGCTGGTAGATATAATATTTTTTGATTGTTTGGATCGATGCTAAATGGATTAATAAAATCATAATTAGAACGGTATAGCTGAGAGGGATCGATGCGTGCATTTTTAATGGGCCTGCCAATGGCATCAATTTGCACGTGGGCAATGCGACCTTGCTGTGCACTTAGATATACATCGGTTCCGCCATTTTTCATAAAGCAGAATGAGCCATCTGAATTGCCTGACATTTGCCACGCACCCATGCCATACTGATCCATGAATTGGGTACCATTGTCTTGCAAACCACCAAGTATTTTATTATCTCCTGAAGTACCATGATCAATGGCTATAGAATAGAACAAAGCCGTTGTATAATTATTGTTTAAATCATCCCATGCAACATTAGATGCCATCACATTATCTGTTAAGCTCATACCGCCATCATGTGTGGTAACGCATCTTATGTTGCTGCCCGGAAAAAACACCATGCTATGATTATCGGGATGGTGGTTTTTATAGACTTGATAATTTGGACGTGTGGTATTCACCGCATAACCACCTATCCATGTAGTATTGTTATTCGATGTAAAACCATCGGTGCTGCGCCATAAATTAGCGGCACCAAGAAACACCACATTGGGATCATCTGGTTTTACTTTTACATATAAATCGTAGCCTCCTTGGGTGTTAAACTGACCGAAATCACCCCCTTGGTTTGGCAGATTCAAACTGCGGTCGGTCCAAGTACCACCTGCACCCGAGCCGTCACCTGAGTTGTAGGTGTATTTCCAAAAGCTATTCCACTCAACATCCTTTTGAAAATTGGTACTCGACAAACCAAAATTATCTGTTTCTGCTGCTAAAAAATAAACTTGGTTAGGATCAGAAGGCGCAATGCCCACCACTACTCTTCCATAAGTTGTAGGAAAACCAGTAGGTGTAATTTTTACCCAAGTAATTCCATCCACACTTCTCCAAATACCTTTTTGAGGCGCCTCGCTACTAAGTGTTGCATACACAACGCCATTTGCAGTAATCGCTACATCGGTTTTGTATGAATAGGCTTTCATTCTGGTCCAACTATTGCCACCATCTGCCGAACGGTAGATGCCTTGATAAGTTGCTGCATATAATTCATCTTCTGTTAAATTTGAATTGTCAATTACTATGTTGTAAACGCCATCAAAATCGCGGTCGAAGAGCACAGCGCTAGCACCAATTGTAGACGCTAATTTAGTCCATGAATTTCCGCCATCAATACTTTTTAAAATACCATCGCCACCATAATAAGCCCCCGCACCAGATCCACTTGCGCCTAACAATTCTCCTGTGCCAGCATACCAAATATTGGTTTTGCCAGGACGTTGGTCTTGCACCAAACAAGAGATGCTTAAAACTGGGCAACTTACCTTGTTCCATGATTTACCACCATTGGTAGATTTAAAAATACCACCCGAAATACAACCTGCCAACATTTCATTGGGATTGTCTTTGTTAATACCAAAGGCACGTGTACGACCACCAACATTGTTGGGTCCACGCGCTATCCATTGCTCCGAACGTTTTACACTGTTATAAATAGGCAGTGTTTGCGCATAGGCTTGCTCCATTGCACCAATACCATTTGGTATTTTTCCTGTTGCGGGATCGGCTAATAACCGTTGATAATATTGGTTCCACTCAGCCCTTTCGTTGGCTTCATAAGCTTCATTCTCTTCAACATTTTTCGGACTTGTTTTAAAGAATAAATAACAAGTGAGTGTAATGCATAAAAGCAGAATGAGCGTAATTATTTTTTTCATGGTAATAAGATTCAAACCTATGAAAAAAAAGGCGAGTAAAAAAGTTGGCCCTTAAGTTATCATGAAAACATTTTGGACAGTATTTAATTTATATGAAATTTATAAAAAAATTGGTTTAATAGTGAAAATACAAAATATTAGTATTATTCTTGATGACCAATTTTATATCAATACAATGAAAAATTTCAAATTAATGTCAGTAATGGTAGCGGCTGCGCTACTTCTGACCAATTGTAAGAAGGAAACTACTGGCGCTCCAGCAATAGAAAATAAAGTTCCAGCCTCTATTGTTGTTGCCGAGAAAAACACTGCGATTTATGGCAAATTAACTGCTACTTGGTGTGGCCCATGCGGTGCTTGGGGTTGGACTTTAAATGATGAAATCATCACTTCTACTTCAGATAAAGCTATTCCAATGGGTTTGTATGGAAGCTCAACTAGCAATTTTACCAATGCAACAGTTAACCAATGGTTTACTGATTTTGGAGGTCAAAGTTATCCTAACTTTACCGTTAACGGTAAAAACAAAACAGCATTTTCTTCAGGTGGTGGGATTTATACAACGACTACCAAAACGGATGTTCTTGCTGCAATTGATGCCTTCATCGCAACACCTGTGCAAGCTTCTGGTGGTGGGAATTTAACATGGACTGGCCAAAAACTTTCTGTTAAATCGGCTATCAAATGTTTTATGGACCAAACTGGAAACGATCTTTATGTAGGCGCTTACATTATTGAAGATAAAGCTAAAAGTATTCAAAATAGCCAAACTGGTGAAGTTGAACACCACCATGTTTGCCGTGGTTCTATGAGTTCTGCAAACATTTATGGTGTAAAATTCACAGGCACATTAACCCCTGGCACTCAAACTGAGCTATCTCCTTTTGAATTTGATGTCCCTTCGACTTGGGTTAAAGAAAATATATATGTAGCCTTGGTTATATGGAATAAAGTAGGAACCAAATACAATTTTGTTAACGCTGTTAAAATAAAATAACATTATAAAAAATATAAAAAAAGGTGACCCATAAATGGTCACCTTTTTTTATGAAATTGGTTTAAATAACTACATTCACAATTCTGCCTTT
The DNA here is from genome assembly GCA_947450015.1 of Bacteroidota bacterium. Classification (GTDB taxonomy): domain Bacteria; phylum Bacteroidota; class Bacteroidia; order NS11-12g; family UBA955; genus JABMMZ01. The sequence continues at coordinate 2,924 of CANFUB010000055.1, forward strand.
CACCACGATTATTTTTTTAGGCGTTTTTCCTTCTAAATATTTGATGGTTTGTTCATCGGCCAATACAGCTTGTTCAACAGCAGCTGGCTCCATATCTAACGCAAAATTTAAATTGAATCTTACTTTACCATTAAAAGAGATGGGATAATTGAATTCATTCTCCACTAAAAATTCAGGATTAAATACAGGCCATTTTGCTTTTTCAATGCTCTCTGTATGCCCGCATAAATGCCATAACTCTTCGCAAATGTGAGGTGCATAAGGCGACAGTAAAATCAAAAATGGCTCTAATATTTCGCGTTTATTGCATTTCAAATCCTGTAATTCATTCACACAAACCATGAAAGCACTAACACTTGTATTGAAACTAAAACTCTCAATATCTTCCGTTGCTTTTTTAATGGTTTTATGCAATGTTTTTAGTTCCGCTTTTGTCGCTGGTTCATTGCTCAAGACAAAATCTTCATTGGCAGTATTGTGAAACAAACGCCATGCTTTTTTCAAGAAACGGTGAACACCTTCGATGCCTTGTGTACTCCATGGTTTAGCATCTTGCAACGGGCCCAAAAACATCTCATACATGCGCAAAGTATCGGCACCATATTGGGTGCAAATATCATCTGGGTTAACAACATTATGCCAACGTTTTGACATCTTACCTGTTTCCATCTTTACTTGGAATTTTGAATCAGTTCCAACAATTAAATGTGTTACTGAATTGCCCGTGCTATTCAACCATTTTTTTAATCCTTCAAAATCCTCAAATGCCGCAGCCGCAAAAAATTCAAACGGCACATTTACTTCATTTACATACTGACAATCGGTGAAACTTGACCCAATTTGTTCTGTCATTAATTTAAAAACTCCTTCTGAATTTCCAGCCTTTATTTGTGAATGTAAATCAGAAGAAATTGCACATTTTAAACGCTCATTCAAACCATTTTGATAAGTGTAAATGTAAGTGGTGCAAATAGTACCTTGAATCATGCCTTGGTTCACCAATTTTTTAAATGGCTCTTCGAAAGGCACAGTGCCAATGTCTTTTAAAAATTTACACCAGAAACGTGCGTATAATAAATGGCCTACAGCATGTTCACTTCCACCCACATACAAATCAATGTTCTGCCAATAATTAACAGCCGCAGCACTTACCATTTCATTGGCATTATTAGGATCCATGTAACGCAAATAATACCATGATGAACCCGCCCAACCTGGCATGGTAGTGGTTTCGAAAGCGTGGCCATTATAATTCCAATTTTGAGCCCTTGCCAATGGTGGCTCACCGGTTTCGGTCGGTAAAAATTTATCTACTTCTGGTAAAGCAATTGGCAAATCTTTCTCTTCAACTACATAGGGAACACCTTCTTTGTAATAAACCGGAATAGGCTCACCCCAATAGCGTTGACGACCGAAAATGGCATTGCGCAAACGGTAATTGGTTTTTCCTTTTCCTAGGCCTTCTGTTTCTATTTTTTCAATGGCTTTTTTAATAGCGGCTTTTACTTCTAAGCCATTTAAAAAATCTGAATTGATGAGCAATCCCTCTTTGGCATCATATGATTCAACATTGATATCTCCCCCTTCTACAACTTGTGGAATTGGTAAATTAAAGTGCTTTGCAAATGCGTAATCTCTGCTATCGTGCGCTGGCACAGCCATTACAGCACCAGTGCCATAGCCAGCCAAAACATAATCACCAATCCAAATTGGGATTAAAGCCTTCGTAAAAGGGTGGACAGCATAGGCACCTGTAAACTCTCCACTAATCGTTTTAACATCGGCCATGCGATCGCGTTCACTTCTATTTTTTGATATGGTTATGTAATTCTCAACTGCAACTTTACAAGCATCGGTCGTAATTTGCGCTACCAATTCATGCTCGGGTGCAAGGGTTAGGAATGAAACCCCGAATATGGTATCTGGTCGGGTGGTGAATACTTCGATGCTTTCACCATGGCGCTTTTTCGCCTCATCCCCCATCCCCTTCTCCGCGGGAGAAGGGGTGCTCGGCACTGCGCTACTGATATAGCTTTTTATTTTGCCTAACACACCGTCTAGATTTGAATTGACTTCTTCGTTTGTAAATCTTATTACATTAAATCCAAGTTCGTTTAAAACCAATGTTCTTGCCTCATCAGAAATAATATTATCTTCTAAACTGTGGATTAAACCATCTATTTCAATTACTAATTTGTATTCAAAAGAAACAAAATCAGCAATGAATTTATCGATGATATGTTGCCTTCTGAATTTTACATTTTCAATCTGATTATTTCTTAGGGCCTCCCAAATTATTACTTCTTCTTTGGTAGCATTTCTTCTATTCTCAAGTGCAAAATCTTTTATAAGTCGGTATTTACTTTTATCGGAGGTCGCATACCACAATTCTTCCTCTTCTACCATCCAAACATCCGACGGTTCCCCTCTCCCGTGGAGAGGGTTTAGGGGTGAGGCCAGAGAGAACGTTAGCGATGTCCCCTCACTTTTTCCAATCCAATTTCTTTGCGCTTCTTTGATACTCTCTGTCCAATCTAAAGTGTCTAATCCTTGCAACAAACGCTCAGCATATGCGGCAATTCGAAGGCTCCACTGACTCATTAATTTTCTTTCTACAGGATAGCCCCCACGCTCGCTCACGCCATCTTTTACCTCATCATTCGCTAATACAGTTCCTAATTCAGGACACCAATTCACCATGGTATCGCTTAGATAAGCCAATCGGTAATTTAACAAAATGGCTTGTTGTTCTTTTTCAGAAAAGGCATCCCAATCATTGGCACTAAATACAATTGTTTCATCGCAAACTGCATTGACATTGCTGTTGCCTTCAGTTTCAAACTTTTTAATCAAGTCGCTTATCGGCTCAGCTTTATCCGATACTTTGTTGTACCAAGCATTAAACAATTGAATAAATATCCATTGGGTCCAGTGGTAGTATTGTGCATCTGTTGTTCGCACTTCGCGACTCCAATCAAAAGAAAAACCAATATTATCTAACTGTTGGCGGTAGCGCTTAATATTTTCTTCAGTAGTAATGGCAGGGTGTTGACCCGTTTGTATGGCATACTGTTCGGCAGGTAAACCAAACGAATCGTACCCCATCGGATGAAGTACATTGAACCCTTTGTGCCTTTTGTATCTTGACACTATATCACTTGCTATATAGCCCAATGGATGCCCCACATGCAAACCTGCACCACTTGGATAAGGGAACATATCGAGTACATAATACTTTGGTAATTCACTGTTGTTATCGGCTTTAAATGTTTGGTGCTCGGCCCAAAACTTTTGCCAATTTTTCTCGATGCTATTGAAATGATAAGACGCCATGTTAAATTGAGGAAGCAAAAATATTGAAAAGAAATCAGCTAACCATAGCGATTACTCAAAAAGGATATAAGTCTGCTTACATTGTCCTAAATGCTTCAATTTCATTCTTACACATCATAAATTGTGGATACTATATCCTTTTATGCTTTGTTTAAACCCAACTCCTGAACTAACTTGCACCCTTCATTTTGAATCAGAATAATACATACAAGAAACGCACCTCCTTTTGGCCTACTATCATTAGCATGTCTTTGGTATTATTCATTGTTGGCTTAATAGGCATCATTAGCATCTTCGCCAATCACCTCTCTTCATACTATCGCAATAATTTCGAAGTTTTTGTTTTTTTTAATGCCGATGCCGATGCGCAAGTTGCCAAACAAACCGAAAGTGAAATAAAAAAACTCAGTTACGTCAAAGCATCGCTATTTGTTGACAAAGAAATTGCAGCACGCAAAGAAATTGCGAGAACAGGTAATGATTTTATAAAAACCTTGGGTTATAACCCATTTCCGCATAGTTTGGAATTGCACCTAAATCCAGAGGCTGCAGATGAAACAATGATGGCAACCATAGAAAAAAAATTGCGACAAATGCCCCAAGTAGACGATGTTGTATTTGCCAAAGACGATTTTGGGCATAATTTACTAACCCAAATTAATCAAAATTTTAAAACCATAGAATTGGTATTAGCATCTATTGCCTTCATATTTTTAATCATAGCGATCGCGCTTATCAATAGTACAGTACGCTTAAATATGTTTGCCCGCAGATTTATTGTTAAAAGCATGCAGTATGTTGGCGCCTCGGATTGGTTCATAATCCGACCGTTTTTAAGCATGTATTTTATTTATGCTTTGGTCTCCACAGGAATAGCACTTACCCTATTAGGAGGTATCGTTTATCTTACTGAAAAGGAACTTCAGTCGAATAACTGGCAATTATTTTTGCCTAAATATGGGATTTTAGCAGGAATTTTACTAGTTTTGGCCATTGTAATAATATTGATAAGCGTATTATTCTCTACCAAAAGATATTTAAAATTAAAAATTGAGCAATTATATTAACCATGGCAACAGCAAGCAATAAAGCAAAAACTACAAGCAAAACCACTGAAAAAAAAGCAGTCAATAATTTCATGGTTTTTAAAAAGCAAAACTATATACTATTAGCAGCCAGTGTACTTGTATTGGTGATTGGTTTTACAGTAATGGGCAGTGGCGACAATTTGCCTTTTGATGCGCCTATTAAAATTACAGTAGCACCTATTATTGTTATTCTTGGATTTGCATTAGGGGTTTATTCTATCCTTTATACGCCAAAAGATTCTAATACTAGCAACAACCAAGATAGTACTGCGAAGTGAGCCTTCTTCAAGCCATCATCATAGCCATCATTGAAGGGCTAACCGAATTCCTACCTGTTTCTTCTACTGCACACATGATTTTTACCAGCACTTTTTTGGGTGTTGAGAAAGATGAATTTGTCAAAATGTTTCAGGTATCCATACAATTTGGTGCCATACTAGCAGTGGTTGTATTCTATTGGAAAAAATTCTTCGACTTTAAAAATTTCTCCTTCTATATCAAATTGGCCTGTGCCGTTATTCCAGCCTTGGTGTTGGGTTATTTATTTGATGATATGATTGAAACTGTGCTGGAAAAACCAATCCCTATTGCCATTGTCATGGTTTTGGGTGGTGTGGTGCTTATCTTCATTGATAAATTCTTTCAAAATCCGAACATCGAAGACGAGAAAAACATAACCATTCCGAAAGCTGTTACCATTGGCTTTTGGCAATGCCTTGCCATGATGCCAGGTGTTAGCCGCTCGGCAGCTTCCATTATTGGCGGCATGCAACAGAAACTAACAAGAAAAGCAGCAGCCGAATTCTCTTTCTTTTTAGCGGTTCCTACCATGTTAGCAGTGACCGCTTATTCTATCTTTTTAAAGCACTGGCACTTGACCAATGGCGACCAAAAAGGCTATGAAATGATTCTTTCAAGCAAAGAAAATTTAACCTTGTTTTTCACCGGTAATATTGTTGCATTCATAGTGGCCCTCATCGCTATCAAAAGCTTTATTGGTTTTCTAAATAAACATGGTTTTAAGATCTTTGGATGGTACCGCATCATCATGGGATTACTCATTCTATTTTTCTTGAGGTAGAAGCATAAGGCTCCTTCAAAAAATAAATCTTTGTCCTTATTATTGCCCCAACTTATGGAAATCAAAACATTCGATGAACTATTCATGCGACGCTGCATAGAACTCTCTCAACTATCTGTCGATGCAGGTGATGCACCCTTTGGGAGTTTGATTGCAATTGAAGACAAGCTATTAGTTGAAGGCCTGAATGACTACAAGACAAAGGTTACAGAACATGCCGAAATTGTTGCTTTAAACAAAGCCCATCAGGCCCTTGGCAGTTCAGATTTATCCGCTTGCACATTGTATACCAGTTGCGAACCATGCCCTATGTGCTCTTTTATGATTCGCGAATTTAAAATTAAGCGAGTGGTCTTCGCTCTGCATTCTCCCCACATGGGCGGCTATTCCAAATGGTCGATATTAGAAGATGAAAAACTTGGCAATATCCAGCCCTTCTTTGCCAAAGCACCAATTGTGTTGCCCGGATACCTCGAACACGAGGCCAAAAGTGTTATGGATAAAACTGTATTTGGTCAGTTTTTTGGAAAATAAATTTACTGAAAAGAATTATTCCCAATTCTTTTTTTAACAAGTGATTGGCTATGATTGACTTGTTTTATAAAATCTATATTATTTTTATTTAATATAAATTTTATCAATATATGATTGATGAATTCGATAGTTGTTCAGCAAAGGATGTACCTACTTTTGTGATATAACTCAATCAAAATATAATCAATGAAAAATTTACTCATCGCAATTATTTTAACAATTGCCTTTGCAGCAAATGCTCAAAATGGCAAAGGCGACATTGCCCAATGTCCTTATCATGCTAGTATTAGCAGTTCTGTTGACACAAGTTTAAAAACAAGTGCAACTGTGCCCCATATGCAACCTAATAAAACCACCAATGCCGATTGGTGGCCCAATCAACTTAACCTTCAATTACTGAGACAAAACACCACGGTTTCGAACCCCATGGGTGCCAATTTTAATTACATTACCGCTTTTCAAAGCTTAGATTATTTTGCACTTAAAAACGATATCAAAACCATCTTAACCCAATCGCAAGATTGGTGGCCAGCCGACTTCGGAAACTACGGCCCTTTATTCATTCGCATGGCTTGGCACAGTGCCGGTACTTACCGTTCGGCCGATGGACGCGGTGGTGCTTCAGCTGGTCAACAGCGCTTTGCACCGCTTAATAGTTGGCCCGATAATGGCAACCTTGACAAAGCACGTAGACTACTTTGGCCAATTAAACAAAAATATGGCAACAAAATTTCTTGGGCCGACTTAATGCTTCTTACTGGGAATGTTGCCCTCGAATCCATGGGCTTTCATACCTTCGGTTTTGCTGCAGGACGTGCCGATGTTTGGGAACCTGAACTCGATGTGTATTGGGGCTCAGAAAAAAAATGGTTAGATGATAAACGCTACACTGAAGGTCGCAAATTAGAAAATCCTTTGGCTGCCGTTCAAATGGGACTTATCTATGTAAACCCGGAAGGACCGAATGGCAACCCTGACCCTGTGCTTGCTGCGAAAGACATACGCGAAACTTTCGGAAGAATGGGCATGAATGATGAAGAAACAGTGGCCCTTATTGCAGGTGGCCATACGCTAGGTAAAACCCATGGTGCAGGACCAGCCTCGCATGTTGGTGCAGAACCAGAATCGGCTCCAATTGAAGAACAAGGATTTGGTTGGAAAAGTACTTACAAATCAGGTAAAGGAAAAGATGCCATTACCTCTGGCGTAGAAGTTACTTGGACACCTACACCTACCCAATGGAATAATTCCTACTTTAAAATCCTTTTTAAATACGAATGGGAACTAACTAAAAGTCCTGCCGGTGCCCACCAATGGAAAGCAAAAACAACTGATCAAATTATACCCGATGCTTTTGATAGCACACAATACCAATTACCTACCATGTTAACCACCGATTTGTCTTTGCGCTTTGATCCAGCTTATGAAAAGATTTCGCGTAAATTCTTGAATGATCCAAAAGCTTTTGAAGATGCATTCGCACGTGCTTGGTTTAAATTAACACACCGCGACTTAGGTCCAACCACTTTGTATTACGGTCCTGAGGTGCCAAAAGAACAATTGATTTGGCAAGACCCTATCCCTGCAATAAATCATCCTTTGGTAGATGCCAAAGACATTGCTGAACTAAAAGTTAGTATCCTAAATTCAGGACTTACAGTGGGTGAATTGGTAAACGTTGCTTGGGCTTCAGCATCCACCTTCCGCGGTTCGGATAACAGAGGAGGCGCCAATGGTGCGCGCATTCAACTATTGCCACAAAAAAATTGGGCCATTAATAACCCAGTACAACTTGAAAAAGTATTAAGTGTTTATAGAAAAATTCAAGCCAATTTATTAAGCGTTTCTAAAAAGAAAGTGTCAATGGCCGATCTAATTGTTTTAGGCGGTTGTGCTGCAATTGAGAAAGCTGCTAAAGATGCTGGCATGTCCATTGAAGTACCTTTCACACCTGGTCGTATGGATGCATTGCAAGCACAAACTGATATTAATAACATGGCGGTTTTAGAACCAAAGGTGGATGGCTTTAGAAATTATACCCAAACACAATACACCGTATCGACTGAAGAATTGCTAATCGACAAAGCACAATTGCTAAAACTAACAGCCCCTGAAATGACTGTATTAATTGGTGGGATGCGTGCATTAGATGCTAACTTCAACAACAATCAATTAGGGATTCTAACAACAACACCAGGACGATTAAACAATGATTTCTTTGTGAATCTTTTGGACATGTCGACTGTTTGGTCACCAACTTCAGAAACAAAAGAAACATTCGAAGGAAAAGACAGAACAACAGGACAATTAAAATGGACTGCTTCGCGTGCTGATTTAATATTTGGAAGCAACTCAGAATTGCGCGCCATTGCAGAGGTTTATGCGAGTGCCGATGCCAAGGAAAAATTTGTGACTGACTTTGTTCAAGCTTGGGTTAAAGTAATGAACCTTGACCGATTCGATTTAAGAAAATAAACTAAACTTATAAAATTAAAAAAGGCTTGTGTTTCACAGGCCTTTTTTATTACCATAATTCGTCTCTCAAATAATCTATAGATTTAGACAATCTTTTATAAAATCAACATTTTTCAACGAACGGATAGTTTATTCACATGAACGACCTCATATAAAAGATAAAAGTGTTGATATCCAAATTAATAATTTAACTTCTTGAATAGGTTAATAAAATATTCCATATTGCAAGTCATAAAACTAACCTAAATGATAAGCTATGTAATACTTGAAGATGAGATTTCTGATTTAGAAACACTCAGAGCTTACTTAAAAACTGACGCCCGTTTTTTTGAGCTTGGTGCATTCGATTGCATCTCGAAACTAGAGGTTTTTTTAAAAACCAATAATATTGATTTGGTATTTGCTGATATTAAAATTGGTGAAACCAATCTATTAAACCATTGGGCGAAACTGAGCAAACGACCTGAACTAATACTCATTAGTTCTTACCCCCAATACGCCTTGCCAGCATTTACTACCG
>CANFUB010000056.1 GCA_947450015.1 Bacteroidota bacterium
CTGATAAAATAATTTTTAATGCTGCAGCACTATGGAAAGAAGTAGGCACTGTTAAGTTTTTCAAACCTAAAGAAGCCAATTTCGTTTCGCATTCAATTAACAATATTGATGCGACCGAAAATTTTGTAGAAGTGCCTGCTGAGACTATTAAGAGCATCATGCAAAAGCTGCACTTAGAGGCAGTAGATTATATTAAAATGGATATTGAGGGTGCAGAATATGAGGTATTAGAAAACATGTTGGCCGACAAAATTAATTTCAAAGCTATTTATTTGGAATACCATTATAACCGCAACCACTCGGTTTTTCAAGATATTCGCAACATTAGACATTCACTTGATAGCCTTTCTAAGCTTGGCTATAAAGTCATTTATTGTAGCAGATTTCGTTACTATTGCCTCGTCAAATAAATGTAATTATTTAGCTACAGGCCTTTGAGGCTGAAAAAAAAACCTATTTTCGTCTTTTAATTTTTAAAGACGATGAATCCAATCTTACGTAAACCTTTTTATTTTTTATTTCTAATTATGGGCATCACCCATTTGGAATTAGGTGCACAAAAAATATCCTTAAATCCGAATTGGTGGACACCCAATGGAACTGTCAATGCAATTGCAAAAGATTCTGTAAATAATCGCCTTTTCATTGGTGGATCATTCACTGAAATTGGGCCGACAGAAACGTATGGCACACAAGTAGATTCAGGCACGGGCATTGTGAATTTCAAATTTGCAAACCCTAATGCGACGGTGAATGTTTCGGCAGCCGATGGAAAAGGCGGATGGTACATAGGCGGTGCTTTTACTAAAATTGGAGACAGTGCGAGAAACAGAATTGCACACATCGATAGCACTGGAAAACTCACCAATTTTATGTCAAGTGGTGAAGGCTTTAATAATAATGTAAAAAGTTTATTATTAAAAAATAACACACTCTATGTTGGTGGCGATTTTACTGCCTTCGGATCATTTAAAAAATATGGTGCGCAACTTGATAAAAACACAGGCAATGCCAATATTAAATTTCCTGATGCCAATGCAACCATCAATTGTGTGATTGACGATGGCAACGGTGGTTGGTTCATTGGTGGTGCTTTCACAGCTGTAGGCGATAGTGTAAGAAATAGATTGGCCCATATTTTAGCTAATGGTAGAGTAAGTGCATGGAATCCCAATGCAAATAATACCGTGTACACCTTGTTGCTTAAATCAGGCACTTTATATGCAGGTGGTGATTTTATTCAAATCAATGGTGTTACTAGAAATAGAATGGCTGCAATTGACACAAGTACGGGTGCAATTAAAACATGGGATCCCATTGCAAATAGTACAGTTTATTGTATGGTTGCAGAAAATAACACTTTATATGTTGGTGGAATATTTACCAATATTGGTGGACAAACAAGAAATAATTTGGCCGCATTGAATATCCCATCGGGTGCTGCAACAAGTTGGAACCCTGGCGCCAATGGTGCAGTGCAAAGCATTGCTTTAAAAGGCAACAATGTGTATGTTGGAGGTGTATTTTCAACGGTTGCCACTGTTGGGCGTAACCGTTTGGCAAGCATCGATAAATCAACTGCAGCTGCAACAACGTGGAACCCTAATCCCAATGGATCGGTTTTAAGTATACTGAGTGCTGGTCGTACCATTTATGTAGGTGGTATTTTTAGTTTGATTGGTGGTGTTACGCGCCAATTTATTGCAGCTTTAGATTCAACCTCAGGTGCTCCAAGCAATTGGAATCCAAGTTTGAACTCAAGTGTAAGAGCCATGCAATTAAACAACGGCATTCTTTATTTGGGCGGTGATTTTAGTTTTGTAGGTGTAGCGGCACGCAGTCGACTATGCGCCATTGATACCGCTACTAGCACACTTACCAATTGGAATCCCAATGCCAATAGCTCTGTCAATTCACTTGCAGTTAATAACAATGCAGTATTTGCAGGAGGATTATTTAATATCATTGGCGGAATAGGCAGAAATAGACTATTAGCGCTCAACAGCACTGATGGCAGCCTACTTAATTGGAATCCTGATGCTAACAATTCCGTTAATTCAATCATAGGTAACAATGATAAAATTATTGCTGGTGGAAGCTTTACTAGCATTGGAGGTCAAACTAGGAATGCCATTGCAAGTATTAATGAAACGACGGCTGCAATTGCGACCTGGAACCCGAATTGCACGGGTGGCACTATTTACAACATGGTACTTAATAAGGGAACCTTAATTGTTGGCGGAAGTTATACTAAAATTGGCGGTCAAAATAGAAGTAACCTAGCTGCAGTTGATACGAGTACTGCCTTAGCAACAGCATGGACACCTAACCCAACTGGCCTTGTAAGAACATTGGCGATACAAGATACCACACTGTATGTTGGTGGTGCATTTACGCAAATAGGCGGACAAAATAGAAATAGAATTGCAGCGCAAAGTTTAAACTATGGCAATACCCTTTTATGGAATCCAAATTCAGGGAATGTGGTGAATAGCATTTCAATCAAAGATAGAACTTTATATGCAGGTGGAAGCTTTACAACCATGGGTGGTTTGAAACGCAATTATGTTGCAGCCATTGAACTCTTAACGGGTGCAACTAAAACATGGGATCCACATGCCAATACAGCGGTGCAACATTTAAATGCGCAATTCAATAAAATATATGTTGGTGGCGACTTTACAACCATTGGAGGAGAAAGTCGCAGTAACATTGCTGCATTAGATGCTAGTACCGGCAAACTCCTTTCGTGGAATGCAAACAATGTTAACAACACCGTTAATTGCATGGCCATTCAAGATAGTTTAATTTACATGGGTGGCGCCTTTACAATCGTTAATGGCTTATCCAGAAACTTTGCCGCAGCGCTCAATACAAAAACGGCTAACCTACACAAGTGGAATGCCTTAATTGTTGGAGGCTCTGTGTTGAGCATAGCCGTATCGAATGGCAGGGTTTATTTAGGGGGGAATTTTAATTCTTCGAATGCACAAGTTAGACTTAAAGTTGCTTCAGTTGATTATTTAAGTGGACTCGTTAATAAATGGAAACCCGATGCTGATGCGGTTGTTAATTCGGTTGCAGTAAGTAATGACAGGGTTTTTATAGGTGGTAATTTTGCTAATATTGGTGGGCAGCCTCGTAGAAAAATTGCTTCAGTTGATACTGCTACAGGCATTGCTACAGCATGGAATCCAGATGCCGATAATACGGTCAATTGCTTGCTATTAAACGACGACAAAATTATTTTAGGCGGTTCTTTTAGAAATGTTGGTGGCAGTGCCCGGAATCGCATAGCAGAACTTGACACAGCATCGGGCAGTGCATCGAATTGGGACCCTAATGCAAATGGTGCAGTGTTTAGTTTATCTAAAAACAACAAGCATATTTTTGCTGGAGGCGACTTTGATACGGTTGGTGGATTCAAAAGAAAATGTATAGTCGCTATTAACAGAGCAACGGCCCTTCCTTTTTTATGGAACCCTATCTTTAGCAACCGCGTTAGTGCCTTGTGCAGCGATGAAACAAATGTATTGGCTGGAGGCACTTTTACAAGTGTAGACAACAATCTTCAGAACAGATTTGCGCCTTACACGATGGTTTGCAATGCCAGCACTTATGCATTGACACAAAATGCATGCAAACAATTTACATTGAATAATACGACCTATACCAATTCTGGCAACTACACACAAAATTTTTATAATTATTTGGGGTGCGACAGTATTATACAACTAACCTTGACAGTTCAAAAAAATGATAAAACCATTACAAAAAATGGCGGCATTGTAACCGCGAATATGAGTGGCGCAACCTATCAATGGTTGGATTGCAACAATGGCAAACAAGCTATAAGTGGCGCCAATGGACAATCTTACACACCCATGGTTAGCGGGAATTATGCAGTTGTAGTCACTAAAAACAATTGCACTGACACTTCAGATTGTATGGCTGTTACCTCTATAAATATTAAGGAGATTACAGTTGACACCTATAAAGTAAGTCCAAATCCTGCCAATAATTTTATTAAAATTTGCACACAAGGAACACAAACAAATTATGCTATACGCATACTTAACTCACTTGGTCAAGTTGTATTTGAAGCCTCAAATATTACCAGTGATGCCAACACAATAAATATCGAAAATTTAAATTCAGGCATTTATGTTTTAGAGTTTAACACAGGACAAATAATTGAGCGACACAAGTTAATTAAAGACTAAAAGAAAGGTTTTCTTCTTATTGAAATAACTAAAAATGAAGGGGAGATTGCAAAAACAATCTCCCCTATTTTTTGCATTAAACCGTAAATTAAAAACAAATTATTTGCACTGCATGCAAATTCGATGGCTTTTAATGTACCTGCCCTTAATTATTGAATACCGTTTTACAAAAACAACCTGAATTATGTAATTATCGGTAATTGGACCCAATGGTAAAGGAAAGGTCCGTTTAATGTAGGGTGATTGATGTTTTAGTTTTGAATTCAATAAATAAAGAAATCATGAACAATCAATTATTCTACGTTGCACTTACCATTTTTTTTGTAGGCGGCTCATTGGCCGAATACTGGTTCACAAGAAAAAAATCGACTAATTATTATAATTTGAGGGACACTTGGAGTTCAGTAAAATTGATGTTAAGTGGATTTGTAGTCGATGGCATTTTAAAAATAGCAATCATCTATTTAATGTTAAGAATATCCAAGCACGCCTTATTTAATTTAGGTTATGATTGGTGGGTTTGGGTATTGTGTTTTATTATTTGGGATTTTCTATTTTATATAAAACATTTAATGGAACACAATGTAAGATTTATGTGGGCCATTCATATCAACCACCATTCTTCAAATTACATGAACCTATCAACCGCTTTGCGTTCAGGTGTTTTTAAAGCAATTTACAGGTACTTTTTTCATTTGCCTATTATCCTTATAGGATTTCCTATACCATTATTTATTACCTTATATGGTATTGGAAAACTATGGGCTTTCTTTTCTCACAGCAGATATTTAGGCCAATGGGGTTTGTTCGAAAAATACCTGATTACACCGGATCACCATCTTTTACACCATTCTAAGGAACCTTCGAATTACAATAAGAATTTTGGTGAAACCCTGCTCATATGGGACAAAATTTTTGGAACTTTTAAAAAGAATCCAGGGCATTTACAATATGGGATTGAAGAGGAAATAGACCACGCGAATTTCAAAGAAGTTGTAATGCATGAATTGCAGCATATTAAAAATGACGTTAACGGTACAAAGAATTTAAAACACAAATTAATGTACATCTTTGGAAAACCAGGTTGGCAACCTTCTAATGCAATGGAACAATCCTTTAAAACTATTTAATTTATGAATGCTATAATGATCATTGCAGCTGTATTAGTGCTGACTATCGGCATTATACTTTGGAGTATAGATTCTAGAGTATTTCTTTATTTTTGGTACAAAATTATTTTTAGAAAAGCGAACAAATATCCGGTTCTAAATGATGAAAAGTACAAACTATTTCAAGGCGCTTTTTTACTCGAACAAAATTGGATTACTATTCAAAAGGAATTATTTGAATACATACAAACGCAAAAGCATATACCGCGTTTTCATGAAATGGATCCTGCCCAGAAAAAGATTTCATTTGATAAAGGACCAGGATGGAGAACACTTTTATTAAAAGCTTATGGCCAATGGATTGAAGAAAATTGCATGCAATTTCCTATGACCTATCAATTGCTAAAGCAATGTAAGCAAGTGCCTACCATATTATTTTCGATTCTTGAGCCGGGTGCAGTTATTCCTCCGCACAATGGTCAATTAAAGGGCATCTTGCGTTATCATTTAGCATTAAAGGTTCCAAGGAGTGGCGATTGTTTTATAAAGGTTGGTGGCGAAGAATACAGATGGAAAGAAGGCGAAGGGTTTTTATTTGATGATGTATTTTTACATGAAGTTCAGAACAATACAGACGCTTGTAGAATTGTATTGTTCATGGATGTGAAACGCCCCCTACCTAAATGGCTTGTTTACCCCGATGCTTTGTTTCATTGGTTGGCCATCATATCACCCAAATTTAAAAAGGCCAAGCGGGCAGGATTAATAAAAGTAGATTTATAAGCAACAAAAAACGCCCCGAAATTCAGGGCGTTTTCTTGTATAAATTTTGATAAAAGCTTTAAGCTAAAATTACTATTTTATTTTTAAGCACTTCAACAATGCCGCCATTCACCGCAAATTCTTTTTTACCTTCGGTGCCATCCACCACTACATTGCCTTTACCCATTGCTGAGATAATCGGTGCGTGGTTGTTTTTTATTTGAAAACTACCATTGACACCTGGAACTGTAACAATTGTAGCTTCACCTGAGTAAAGCGATTGATCGGGTGTTAAAATATCTACCTGCATATGGATTATTTATTAGCCTCAGCCATTAATTTTTTACCTTTTTCGATTGCATCTTCGATGGTACCAACAAGGTTGAATGCTGCTTCTGGATACATATCCACTTCACCATCCATAATCATATTGAAACCTTTGATGGTATCTTTGATATCAACCAATACACCTTTCAAACCAGTGAACTGCTCAGCAACGTGGAAAGGTTGAGATAAGAAACGTTGAACACGTCTTGCACGTGATACAACTAATTTATCTTCTTCACTTAACTCGTCCATACCAAGAATGGCGATGATATCTTGTAATTCTTTATAACGTTGTAATGTTTGTTTAACACGTTGAGCTGTATTGTAATGCTCGGCACCTAATACTTCAGGTGTCAAAATTCTTGAAGTTGAATCTAGAGGGTCAACCGCAGGATAGATACCTAACTCAGCAATTTTACGACTTAATACTGTAGTAGCATCTAAGTGGGTAAATGTTGTAGCTGGCGCTGGATCGGTCAAGTCATCCGCAGGAACGTAAACGGCCTGTACTGAAGTGATAGAGCCTCTTGTGGTTGAAGTGATACGCTCTTGCATCACACCCATTTCTGTAGCAAGGGTTGGTTGGTAACCTACCGCAGATGGCATACGACCTAAGAGAGCCGATACCTCAGAACCTGCTTGAGTGAAACGGAAGATGTTATCGATAAAGAAAAGGATATCTTTACCTTGTCCTTCGCCATCACCATCACGGAAATATTCTGCAACTGTTAAACCAGATAAAGCAACACGTGCACGTGCTCCTGGAGGCTCGTTCATTTGACCGAACACCAAGGTAGCTTGCGATTTTTTCAATTCTTTAGTATCTACTTTAGAAAGATCCCATCCGCCTTCTTCCATGCTTTTAACGAATTCTTCGCCATATTTAATAACGCCAGATTCAATCATCTCACGCAATAAGTCATTACCTTCACGGGTACGCTCACCAACACCAGCGAATACAGACATACCTTCGTATGCTTTCGCGATATTGTTAATCAACTCCATGATCAAAACTGTTTTACCAACACCGGCACCACCAAATAAACCGATTTTACCACCTTTAGCATATGGCTCTAACAAATCGATAACTTTGATACCAGTATAAAGTGGCTCGGCACTAGTTGATAAGGTATCAAACTTAGGTGCATCAGCGTGAATTGGGCGGCTAATTGGCTCGCTCAAAACATTAATACCATCAATCGCTTCACCAACTACGTTCATCAAACGACCTTTGATATTATCGCCAACTGGCATAGAGATTGGAATACCTGTATCAGTAACGCTTGTTCCGCGCACCAAACCATCAGAGCTATCCATTGCTACTGTTCTTACGGTTTTTTCACCTAAATGTTGTTGAACTTCAAGTACTACAACAGTACCATCTGATTTAGTTACTTTTAAAGCATCATAAATTTTAGGCAGGTGAGAACCTTCTGCGCTAAAGTTAACGTCCACTACCGGACCGATTACTTGTGATATTTTTCCAATATTTGCCATTTACTTTGGTTTTTGAATTTTGGTGCAAAAGTAAGGAATATTTTCAATTTAAATAAGTAAGAAATGAACAATTCTAAATTGTTAAGAATTAAATTAAATCTGCAAAAATAAATATTTCATAAATATCTGTTCTATAAACACTTAACAAGAGACCAGCGTTTGCAATTCACTTGGTTATTTTTTAAATAAAAATTTAGGTAAGTGTTGAAAAAGGGCTAACAAAGCCTAAAAACTGACCAAATTAATGGTCTACCTAATTTAAAACACTTTAAAAAATCGCTTAACAAAACGCAAAAACAATTGCATTTTTTTTATTGACTTTAAAAAAACTTTCCATTACATTTGCAGACCTTTAAAATAATGGTCGGATGGCCGAGTGGTTAGGCAAAGCTCTGCAAAAGCTTCTACAGCGGTTCGAACCCGCTTCCGACCTCAACAAAATCAAACTGAATCCCGCACCCTAGTGCGGGATTTTTTTATGCCACAAAAAATTCATCAAGCATGCTTGAATGAATTTTATTGTGAGCATAAAAACTTTTGCGAAGCAAAAGCAGTTTGATTTTGTTGATAGGCACACCCTCTGCGGCTCATTTGCCTTTAGGCAAATAACATCTCACCGCTATAAATCCCCAAGCATGCATACACGCATTTTATTGTGAGCATAAAAACTTTTGCGAAGCAAAAGCAGTTTGATTGGGATTCAAATCACTTTCTCTACATGTCGTATACGAATTGTTTCACCAATTGGTGTAGGTGTTCCGTCATCATCAATTCGCACGAAGGTTGTATTGGTGCTGCATACCAAAGTTTCTTCACCACTGTATAAGCTGTACTTCCTCACTTCGATATTCAAGGTAATGGAGGTATTTCCTAAACTTAATACCTCCCCATAAATACGAATGTGATTGCCCGATTTAACTGGTTTTTTAAACAGTAGCTCTCCTACCTTTAAAGTTACCATATTGGGTGTGTAACAATATTCTGTAGCAAAAGCTGCTGCCGCTTCATCTATCCAAGACATTAATATACCACCAAACAAATTGCCATGTATGCCTAGGTCCTTGACCATGCATATCTTTTTACTAATTAATTTCATTTAATTTTTTCCCTAATTAATTTCATTTAATTCAAAAATTTGATTGATGTTGATTTCCAGTTTTTTCAATGGATTTTGTTCCACTGATTCAATAATTATTGAAACGCCTTCGATGCTATTCAATTTCTTTAGATGCGAAAAGTCGAGTGCTCCTATTAAATAACCTTCTGTATTGTTTTGATACAATTCATTAATATGATTGAAATACAATTTTATTTTGGTCAAACTCTCCACAGGATATTTTAACAAAACATTGACAGAAAATTCATTGTTAAATTGCAAGCGTTTATTGGCTTCCATTTTCTTGTATTCATATTGGTAATCGTAGCTTAATGCACTGATGTCCGATAAGACAGCAGAGGCCGTGGGATAAGCTCCAGCGCCTTTCCCAACAAAAAATTGATGTTCTGTAAAAGCAGTCTCTAAAACCACACCATTGTAAACATCATCAACATTAAACAACTTATCATTGGGTTTTACAAAACGTGGTGCAACAAAAGCTGAAACTTTATGCTTACCAGTCTTAAAAGCATGGGCTACTAATTTTAATTTATAGCCTTTTTCTTTTGCGTAATTCAATTCTAAATCGCCAATTTTATCAATCCCAATATTATAAATATCATCCGGCTTCAATACAATTCCAAAAGCATGTGCTAGTAAGATCAGTAATTTATACTTGGCATCGAACCCACCTGTATCTAAAATAGGATTGCTTTCGGCATACCCTTTTTCTTGGGCATCCTTTAAGGCAGCTGCATACGAAACATTATCTTTTGCTGTTCTTGATAAAATATAATTGGTAGATCCATTCACTATGCCCTCTAAAGACTCTAATAAATCATTGTCGTAATACTCCTCTAAATTTCTAATGATTGGAATACTCGCACAGGCAGAAGCTTCATATAACAAAGGCACTTTGTATTGTTTCTGCAATTCTAACAATTCTTCAAAATGTTCCGCTATCATTTTTTTATTGGCAGTAACCACCGCTTTTCCATTTTTTAAGGCTGTTTTTACTATCTCAAAAGCGGCATCGGCATCATCAATTAATTCCACGATGGTATTGATATTTTCGTTGTTTAATATTTCATTTTTGTCAAAGGTAAAATGCTCATTGCCGATGGGACGCTCTTTATTTTTATCCTTTACACATATTTGTAAAATGTTTGCTTTTAAACCAGGGGTTTTCTGTAAAACTTCGTAAAGTCCATAGCCCACACAGCCAAATCCAAACAGGCCTATGTTTATATTTTTTCTGCTCATAATTATGTTATTTATTTTGTTGTTAATGTTAAATTTTTAGTCACTTTGTCAAGCACAGTTTTTAGGTCTTCAATCAAATCATCTGCATCTTCTAAGCCCACCGATAAACGGATTAAACTATCTGTTACTCCGCTCTGGTAGCGGATCTCACGGGGTATCGACTTATGGGTCATTTCACAAGGTAAACAAATTAAACTTTTAAGTCCACCTAAACTTTCGGCCAACTTAAAATACTTTGTACTGCTTACAATTTCAGAAGCAATTGCTTTATCATCATCCTTCAAATCGAAGGTAATAATGCCACCAAAATATTTCAATTGTTGGGCCGCAATGGCATGGTTTTTATGATGCGGTAATCCTGGGTAAAAAACATTTTTAATCAATTCATTCTCCAATAAAAATTCAGCAATTTTTTGTGCATTTTCAGAATGTTGTTTGATTCTTAAATTCAAAGTTTCTATGCCGCGTATGGCCAACCAACTGTCCCAAGGACCTAAAATAGCACCAGATGCATTTTGTATGAATTTGATTTTCTCGCCTAAGCTTTCCGTGCTGGTGACTACCAGTCCCGCGATGATATCGCTATGTCCTGCTAAATATTTTGTTGCTGAATGTATGACCAAATCGGCTCCTAAATCGATTGGCTTTTGAGCTGCAGGCGATGCAAACGTATTGTCGACACAAAGCAAGGCGCCCACCGAATTTGCAATTTTTGAAATGGCTTTTATATCGGCAATTTTAAGGGTGGGATTTGTTGGACTTTCGATCCAAATTAATTTGGTTTGACTTGAAATGGCATTCGCTACATTTTGGGCATCAGTAGCATCGACATAGGTAACTTTGATGCCAAACTTTTCATAAATGTGGGTGAACAATCGAAAGGCTCCACCATAGATATCATCTACAGCAATAATTTCATCGCCAGACTTGAGTAGTTTAACCACAGCATCGATGGCGGCTAAACCACTGGCGAAGGCATACCCTTTGGCACCATTTTCGAGTGTGGCAATCAGATCTTCTAAAACTTTTCGGGTGGGATTATTGCTGCGTGCATAATCGAATCCTTTGTGAACACCAGGCGATTCTTGAACAAACGTTGAGGTTTGGTAAATCGGTGTTGAGATAGCACCAGTCAATGGGTCGACCGGAATGCTGTGTAAAATTTTTGTTGCTTCTTTCATGTGATTATTTGGATTTTTTTAAATTAATTTTCGGTTCTGAAAAAGAAAAAAAATACCCAAAAGACATGCGAAAGAAATTGACTTATTGCAAGAGCAAAAAAAAAGCTCTTCCAACAAGTCAGAAGAGCTTAAAATATATTTTACAATACTGTTAATGCTATTATTCTAACTTATCTATCACCGAATAAATCGGTGTTGAATTTGGCACCTTCCCCGCTTGTGGCGGGAGGTTGTCAAGACTTCATAGGGTCAATTCCCTCAGTCTTTCTGGATAAGATGATTCTATTTAAGAACGCGGTGCAAATGTACAATCATAAAAATTACATTTCCAAAATAAAAATAAAAAATCTTTAAATGCTTTCACTTTTAATCATAAAACATTTATTTTACCAAAAGTATTTTGTAACCATGAACCCTAAAGTAGATTTTTATTTTAACAAGGCCGATAAATGGCAGCAAGCAA
>CANFUB010000057.1 GCA_947450015.1 Bacteroidota bacterium
ATTGCAAACCTAACAAACCGCCAATTACTTAATATTCAAATCCATTAGATTGCTTAATCCGCATTTTAAATTTCTACGACCGTTTATGTCTAATCATTTTTAGCACTTTAAAAATTGATAAAAAAAAGGTTGTTTTCAATTGAACACAAAATCTCCGTTTAAATGCAAGCTTTAAATTGCCGTTTTTTTATTTCCTCTACATACTTGTAATTATACATCGGCAATACATTATCTAATTTTTTAATCGATAATCAGGTTTTGTATCTTAAAAATGAATTATTTTGCAATATGATTTGGCAACACACTCCTAAAACTATTTTCTTCATCATTCTTTTCATCGGTTTGTACAGTCTGAAATTTGCAATGTTGTTTGTTTACAAAAAACGAAACAATATTAAAGGAAAAGATAATTTTGTTATCGGCATTAATACCATCTATTATTTATTGCTTTCCTGTGTAACAATAGTTTTCATCCTAGTGTTGTTTCGAATAAACGTTCGCGAATTCTTTACATCTATTTCCATTCTTGCAGCAGCCATTGCAATTGTTGCCAAAGATTATATATCAAATGCTATCAATGGCATGATTTTAATGTTTAATAATCAAATATCAATTGACGATTATATTCAAATAGGTGATCAAAAAGGTAAAATTTCCCACATCACATTGTTAAATCTACAAATAATTAACGAAAATGATGACCTAATTTTTATACCAAACAACATGGTTTTAAGTAACGAAATTATTAATTATACGAAAGGTTCAAGTCTTAAAACATCTGTCGAATTTACAACCGATACAAAATACATTTCTTCTATCGATGAGCTGGAAAAATACTTGGTTGAAAATGTTGTAAAACTTAATGAATACGCAGATGTAGAGAGTTTTAGATTGCGCATAATGTCAGTTAAAAGTACCGCTATAAAATTGAAAGCAGAAGGTAAATTAAACTCCAAAGAACGCAAACATGAAAGGCTTTTTAGACGTCAAATAATTAATGCTTGGATTCAGTACATTAATCTACAAAAAAAGGCAGTGTAAACTATTTTAAACATTTCTTTAAAAATTATTCTAAAATTTTAAATTTGTATTGATTCAACATTTATTTTTGCATCATAATATTAATTAAATTTCTAAATTGAAACCGATGGACAAAAAAAGAAGAATTGTGGATTACAGCAACGTTCCAGAAGATATTTTAAACATGATGGGCGAACTTTACCCAAATGGCTACGAACGTGATGTTATTAAATTTCCAAATGCAAAAGGAGAATTAATTTCTGCTGTAAGAGTTGAGACAGATGATACCATTTTTTTAATCAAAGTTTCATCTCAATTGAAACAAATGTTTGATGATTTAGAAATTGACGAAATTGACCTTAGTAACGAAGCTGATGATGATGCGTCAAACGACGATGATGAAGATCAATACAGCAAAGACAAGCCGAAAGACGATGATTACGAGGATTAAAATAATTCTCTAAAGTCTTCCATTTTCATTCCCCTAGAACCCTTTATTAAAACATTGTAATGACTATAAGCTTTTTGCTTTACATAGTCCATTGCCTCGGCCTTGTTTTCGAATAATTGAATGCCCTCCATTTGGGTAGTGAAAAAGTCGTGACCAACCAATATGGTTTCTATGTCTGAAAAACTTGCGCATAATTTTGCAATACCTAAATGTTCTTGTGCTGCATGATCGCCTAGTTCGAACATGTCGCCAATTAACATCAATTGTTTTTGATCATTCATTTTTTCAAAGGTGTGAATCGCTGACTCAACACTGCTTGGATTGGCATTATAGGCATCTAGTAAAATGGTATTGCTTCTTTCCGTATGAATGATTTGTGAACGGTTGTTGGTGGGCGCATAAGCCGCAATTCCTTTAGCTAAATTCGCTGTCTCAATTTTAAAATAACTTCCAATGGCAATAGCTGCCGCTATGTTTTGCAAATTGTGCTCACCCATTAATGGTGATTCCATTTTATGATTTGCGTATTCAAATGCTATACTTGGTATAACATGTAGACCTTTTATAGCATAATTAACAGCTGTTGAATGAATGCTGTAGGTGGTTTTATTTTCAATACGCTTGCTCATATTGTTGAGCCAAAGATCGTCTGCATTCACAAAAGCATGGCCATGGTTTTTAACTAAAAAATCATAGAGCTCACTCTCAGCTTGTGCTACACCCTCTATACTGCCAAAGCCTTCTAAATGCTCTTTGCCAATGTTCGTAATAATACCCATATCTGGTTCAGCAATTTGACACAATTCGGCAATGTCGCCAATATGGTTGGCCCCCAATTCGATGACTGCAATTTCACAATCCGATTTGATTGCTAATAGTGTTAGCGGTACACCAATGTGATTATTGAGATTGCCTTTGGTGAATTCAATTTTATATTGTGTGCTTAACACAGCGCTTACCAATTCTTTGGTAGTGGTTTTTCCATTGCTGCCGCCTATTCCTAGTATTTTAGCCTTTAATTGTTTCCTGTGATAATTCGCTAAATCTTGCAAGGTTTTTAAAACATCTTGCACCATTAAAATTTGTGGATGTTCTGCCGTTACTTCATCAGTAATGGCATATCGCGCGCCTGCTTCAATAGCATTTAATGCAAAGGTGTTGCCATTAAAATTAGGACCTTTTAAAGCAAAGAAAATGGAGCCTTCTGAAATTTTGCGTGTGTCGGTGCAAATGCTCTGCTGACAAGTCATAAACAAACGGTATAGTTCTGCAATTTGAATCATTGGATGCAAAAATAGGAATTGTTTCAGTTTTAAAAAGTTTAAATTATACCTTGTATTTCTGAGCTTCTTTCCAAGAATAGCAAGAAGGCTGAAATCTAGCATTGTGCTTCAACGCAAAATACAAGTGAAATATATTCAAACTATTAGGCATCGTCATTGGGAATTTTGTGTCTTATTAATTATATTTGAAATAATATTATGTCTAAACTATACCAAACTACCTTGTTGTCCGTTTTACTTGCTTGTTTTAGTCAGCTTGCGGCCCAAACTTTTCCATACAGGATAACCGATAGTTTGAATTTTTTGGACGCTGCGAATAATCCATACAACAAAGCCCTTACTGGTGGTTTTCAAGCACCCCAGTTCAGTGCCTGCGATTTGGATGGCGATGGCAAAAAGGACTTGGTGATTTACGACAGAATCGATGGTCGCATTGTAACCCTCATCAATACAGGTTCTGCTGGCGTATTAAAGTACAAACTCGATAACCGATATGCTACTTATTTTCCTTCATTTTCTGCGAATGCTTGGATGCTCATGCGCGATTTCAATTTAGATGGGAAGGAAGATATTTTTACAGTTGACAATACTGCCCGTTTAATTGTCTATAAAAATATTTCAAGTGGAGGTATCCCGAAATTTGATAAACTCCCACAAGTAACCTACCGCAATATTTCCCCTGCTGGTTCAGGAATTGAGTACAATGATCTGGGTTTCCCATTCATACATTTGCCTGGTATTGGGGATGTCGACTTCGATGGCGATTTGGATATTTTAACCTACACCAACCAAGGCGGGGCCATTGGCATGTATATGAATATACAAGTTGAACTTGGATTACCTGCTGATAGCATGAGGTTTCAGGATGTTGATTGGCGTTGGGGCGATTTTTACGATTTTGATTGTAACAAGTATTTACTCAACATGGGAGATAGTGGAGGTAAGCGCGGCATTTCTAAATTCTATGGCAAACGCCATACCAATGGGTCTTCTATCTGCATGTTCGATGCCGACAATGACAAGGACATGGACATCGTTTTAGGTAATGAAGGTTGCGACCACATGGTATTCCTAGAAAATGGCAAGAAAAATTACAATACCAGGTATGACACCATCATTCGTTATGATACCAATTTTGTGAGTGCCTTTAATAGGGCCAAAGTTTGGTTGTATCCTGCAGGTTATTATTTAGATTTAGACAATGATGGCAAACGCGATTTTGTGATGGCACCCAACAGTAATTCATATCCTATTCAAAGTATTAATCAAATCTTTTGGTTTAAAAATACTGGCCTCGATGCTGCACCTGTTTTTGGCGCTAAACAATTGCTTTTCGCAAATGATATAATAGATATTGGCACCCGCAATTCATGGGCTTGTGCCGACTGGGACCGCGATGGTGACATGGACTGTATTTGTGCCACCAATGCCGATTCTGCATGGAAAAATGTATTGTATGACAGGATCTATTTGTTCGAAAACAAAGGCAATGCCACTGCGCCAGCTTTGAAATTAGCGAGTACCAACTTTGGAAATTTTGCAAGCTACAAACAAGTTGGTGTTAATCTTGCCATTTCCGATATGGACAATGATGGTAAACTCGATTTAGTAATTGGCAACAACAAAGGTGATATTAGTTTTTATAAAAATACCAGTGCAACGAACAATACTTTAACGCCAAGTTTTATTGCAGCTAACAACACTTTCCCTGGTTTCGATATCAATGTAGGGGCCAATAGTGCGCCTGCCATTGGCGATATTGATGGCGATGGTTTAAAAGATTTAGTGATTGGTAGTAAAGATACCTTTCTAAAATATTATCAAAATGTAGGTAGTAAAACAGTGCCTGATTTTAATTTTGTGACCCGATTCTTCGGTCAAGCCTCACCAAAAGACTCCTTTGGTTTTTTCTATATCCACGATTATTGTTACGATAGTTTGGGAAATCCAAACTGCGATACCATTGTTGGCTATGGTATCTATTATGAAAAATATTTGTATTCTGTGCCGCAAATTGGCGACCTAAATGGTGATGGTAAATTGGAGTTATTGGTAGGCAATACAGTGGGCAATTTAAAATTATACGCCATCAACAAATCAAATCCTACGGCCAAATTTACCCAGTACAACGATTTTTATTTTTACAATGTGTTGCAAAATAAAAAAATGTTGAATTACCGTTTTGGCAATAGGGTATCACCAGCCTTGGTTAATTTAGAAGGCGACTCGGTACCCGAAATTATAGTGGCCATCAGTCGCGGAGGTATTAATTATTTGAAACCTAATTTCAATTATAAACGCAGTGGTTTAGCCAATATTCAAACCATCGAACAAATTGCAGTCTACCCTAATCCAGCTAACGACTATACCTCGGTTGCGTTAGATGTTAAAGACATCAAAAGCCTTCAAATCATCACTATTAATGGTCAAGTGTTTCAACCCTTGTTCACGCAAGATGGAAACAGTATTAAAATTCAAACGGGTGACTTAAGCAATGGCATTTATTTCATTAACATCGAAACCAATGCTGGTGTTATAAAGGTAGGAAAACTAGAAATTCTTAAATAGTATTAGTTGTTTTATTTTCTCTAAAAATAAAAACAGAGATTAGTTCTTTTTATTTTCTCTAAAAATAAAAACAGGATTAGTTCTTTTTATTTTCTCTAAAAATAAAAAGATCTTCATTGTCCCGTTTCATGAAGTATTTTTCGCGGGCGAATTTTTCAAGATTTTTTGTGTTACTGAAAAGTTCTAATTGCGTTTTGCGCGCCATCGCTATTTCAGTCGTGTAATAGGTTTTCTTGTCTTTCAAATCACCAATTTCACTTCTCAACTTAATTAGTTCAATAAAATTATTGCTGTCAAAAATGGTCATCCAAACTATAGCAGTAATGCCCACTACCCAAAACCGATATTTTTGCCACAACTTTTTCATCCATGCAAAGATTCAAATTTTTTCAAGTGCAATACACACAGATTTCTATCGCTTGTCTATTAAAATGGAGTATCAGGACCGAAGTACTCAACAAAATTGCGCTCGGTCTCGTATAGCAATACTTTGTGCAACTTTACACCCTCTGGAAATTGAGGTGACAAAATGTTCCAAATGCCGATGGCAATATTCTCAACTGAAGGAAAAATATCTTTTAAAAAGGCCACATCTTTGTTTAAGTTTTTGTGGTCCAAAAGATCAATTACCTCGCGCTCTATCAATACTTTTAATTGCTTTAAGTCCATCACAAAACCCGTATCCTCAGAAGGGCGCCCTTTAATGGTAATGTATAAATCAAAATTGTGTCCATGCCAATTGGCATTCGCGCACTTGCCAAATACAGCCTCGTTTTGTTCAACACTCCATTTGGGATTAAATAATTTATGTGCTGCATTAAAATGGGCCTTGCGGGTAACGTATATAACGGGAGCTAACATTTTTCTTGTATATAAAATAGGTTGCAAAGTTAGGCCAATATTATTTAATTTTGGAAACTTACAAATATGATAGTTATAACAGGTGCAGCAGGATTTATAGCGAGTTGTTTAGTTCAAAAACTAAATGATGAGGGTTTTGTAGATTTGGTGCTAGTAGATGATTTCAGTAAATCCGAAAAAAACGCCAATTGGCAGGGTAAAAAATTCTCTCAAAAAATAGAACGCTCAGAATTTCTTGCATGGGCAAAAGCCAATGCCAATCAAATTCAATTTATTTATCATATTGGCGCTAGAACAGATACAGCCGAGTTTGATATCGAACTGTTAAACCAATTAAATTTAGATTATACAAAAGCCATTTGGAACCTTTGTGTTGAAGAGGGTTTACCACTTGTTTATGCGAGTAGCGCGGCCACTTATGGCATGGGTGAGGAAGGTTTTGAAGACAATGAAGGTGATATTCCAAAGTTGAGACCACTTAACCCTTACGGACAAAGTAAACAAGACTTTGATGTATGGGCTTTACAACAAGAGCGGAAACCGTATTTTTGGGTAGGTTTAAAGTTTTTCAATGTTTATGGCCCGAATGAATACCACAAAAACAGAATGGCCTCTGTTATTTTTCATGCCTTCAATCAAATACAAAAGAATGGCAGTTTGAAATTGTTCCGTTCACATCATCCCGATTTTTCGGATGGTGGTCAGATGCGCGACTTCGTTTACGTAAAGGATGTCATGAATGTGCTTTATTTTTGGTTGCACCATCGCAAAGACAATGGTATTTATAATTTGGGCAGTGGAACAGCGCGCACCTTTAATGCTTTGGGTACAGCCGTTTTTGAAAGTTTAAATTTAACCCCCAACATTGAATACATAGATACCCCAATTGATATTCGCGATAAATACCAATATTATACCCAAGCAGATATGTCTAAAATAAAAGCAGTGGGTTATGATATTCCTTTTCACAGTTTAGAGGAGGGTACAAAAGATTATGTGCAGAATTATTTGATGAATCAAAAAATACTTTAGTCTATAAAATATTTATTTTTAATAGCGTCGGTTACTTGCTTGTGTTTAGGTATTTTCATGGAAAATGCCCCAGAGAACAAATTGTTTCAAAGCAATGTGAATCTCAAAATTGCGAGAACATTAGAAAAAAAAGCCAAGGAACAAGAAGATTTTTTAAACCGTCCAGGACTGTCTGTCCTCTCTTTTAGTTTTGATATTTACAATGATGATGTCAATGCGATACAAGAAAAACAACATGATGTTTATGTTTTCAAAAATAACCACTTGGTGTTTTGGACCAACAACAACATCAATCCAGAAGAACTTAAAAAAGCCAATCGCTTAGGTTCGTTTTATCTAAAAAATAACATTGGATACTTTTTAGTATCTCATCGCATCGAGAAGGATGTTGATTTATTCTTGGTATACAAAATTTACAACCACTATGTTGTTAACAATGAATTTTTCCCCAATTCATTTAATCCAGACATGAATTTAGAGGAATCGGTGTTTAGTGAAAATGAAATTACCAATTCTGATTCTACCAACTATTCAGTAATTGAAACGATTCCCAACGTAAGTAACCAAGCCTATAATCAAAACATCCGTTCTAACTGGTCGTTGCTCTTGTATTTGTTTTCAGTCATTTGTTTTATAGTCTTCAGTGCCTTGTTTGCTTTTAGGTCGAAGGTGTTTCGATTTGGCCATTTTGTTTTAGCCAATTGTCTCTATTTTCTATTGTTAATTTCATTAACCTTTTTTAATTTAATATTTCAACAGAAGGATGGTTTCTTAATGTTTATGCCAGAGCTAGCGGCCTATAGTAAATGGATTCCTTCGCTCGGACACAGTATATTATTTTCGTTTGGCATTATCCTCATTCTATTGCTTATTTACCAATTAATTAATAAGCGCTACCAAGGGTTTCAAAAGCATAAGTGGCATTATCTGCCTGTTTCTTTAGCGGTTTGGTTAACCTTTTATACACTTTTATTAAATGCCTTTCCCTCGTTTGTTTTAAACTCTCAAGTAAGTTTTGATTTCACAGACTTAGCGAATGTGAATTATCTGACCATCATATCGATGTCGGCCATTTTTCAATTCTTTCTCATCATCGTTATTTACTTCAGAATTCTCTCGCATACTTTTAACCACCAATTTGAAATCAAGAGTTTCACTATTTTTCATGCAAGCTTAGGAATTGTATTTTTCGTAATTCTATATTTTTACGACCATGTCAATGGGTTTCTGCTACTCTGCTTTTATGCCTTAGCGGTGATTGCATGTTTCTGGTTGTTGTTGCCTAAATCTTTAAAAGTAAAACATGTTTTATATGCCGCAGCTATTTTCTCAACCTATTTAGCAGTGCAATTCGATCAGTTGAACAGTGAAAAAGAACATGAACAACGCAAAATATTTGCCAATAAGTTTTTGGCACAAGAAGATTTCGAGAATGAGTTAGTCTTGTCGAAGGTAGAGGGTACTCTTATCAAAGACAATGTGTTCAATGAGTTTTATAATTATAACAAAAATGATTATTCTGAATTAGAACTCAACTATAAATATGCCTACTTCTCGGATTATATAAAAAACTACGACATTGATTTTTTAAGATATGACAGTGCTGGTAATGAAATTACGCCCAATAATTTTAGTTTCTCTACCATCAACGCTATCTATAACAATTCGACCCATAAAAGTATTTCCAATTACTTCCTCTTTATAAAGGATGTCAATTATCTTGGTGGGTATTTAGCAAAATATGAAATCTGTCCGGGGAAAAAAACCATAGGGTATGTTTTTATCATGCTCATTCCTAAAATTAAAAGTGATTTATTTAACCTCGATTATTTTTTCAATAAAAAAGCCAACTCATCTGTTACCAATTTTCAATACTCATTTGCAGTTTATCAAAACCAAGAATTAGTAAAAGGATTGGGCAGCTTTCCATTTAAGCTTCGCGATAATCGACCGTTTAACAGCATGGAGGATGTCTCGTTTTTTGAGCAACAAAATTATTCACACTTGCTTAAAAAAATCGATGAAAGAACTTTCTTAATCGTGTCTAAACAAGCCACCAATTGGCAGAAGAAAATAGGGGAGCTAACTTCTGTACTTTTATTTTTTATGGGTGTTTTAGTACTTGGTTATATCCTTCTATACCTATTGGTATTATTGCTGCGGTTTGTGCGCAAGAATCCGTTTTTTGTCAAAATATATGCCGCCTTTGTATCACATCTTCGCATTGTAAAGATTAATAAATTGTATTTAGAAACCAAGATTAGGATTGCCTTTTTATTAATGGCGGTGATCATTTGTTCGATGGTTTCTTATTTTACGGTACAAAACGTGAACTCGAGTTTTAATGAAAAACAAAACGAGGAACTCGATAAGAAGATGTCGCAAATTGTGAATGAAATTGAGATAGGTTATCAAAGAAAATCTGAACGCTCAATAAATACATTGATTAAACATTTGGCATACAGTTACGAGGTTGACATTAATTTATACAATCCCGATGGTAAGTTGTTTAAAACGGGTAACGAAAAAATATATACCGAGGGTTGGTTTGCTCCTTTAATGAACAGCCGTGCATATTTTGAATTGTCTAAAATTAAAAGATATAATTTTAAGCAGTCCGAGAACATTGGAAAATTAACTTACTTATCGAGTTATAATGCATTGTTCGATGAGAACAGAAAATTAATTGGCTATGTGCATTTGCCTTATTTTGCTAAATCGCTCGATTTGAAAAAGGAGTTTTCAAAGTATTTAGGCAGTTTGTTAAACATTTCAACCTTGTTACTATTGTTGTCATTGGTAGCTGCAACGTATGTTGGTAAATCGCTTGTAAAACCTTTGAAAATAATGATTAGTCGTATTTCACAAATCAAGGTAGGTACCCAAAATAAGCCCATTGAATGGTATCAAAATGATGAAATAGGACAGTTGGTGCATCAATACAATTTGATGTTAAAGAAACTCGAAATGAGTACCGAAAAGCTAGCACAGAGCGAAAGGGAAGGGGCGTGGAAAGAAATGGCAAAACAAGTGGCACATGAGATTAAGAATCCATTGACGCCAATGAAATTGCATTTACAACATTTACAAATGGCCATCAATCGTCAAGATGCTGATTTGCCAGAAAAGGTTAAAAAAATAACACAAATTTTAATTGAGCAGATAGATCAACTAAGTAAGATGGCCGAGGAGTTTTCTTCATTCGCACAAATGCCGATTGCCATTTTAGAAGTTTGTAATATCTCTGAAATCCTCACCTCTGTCGTTCACTTATTCAAAATTCAGTCAGGAATCGAGATCAATTATACCATTCAAGATAAAAATGCGTTGGCTTATATAGACAAAGATCAATTGCAACGTGTGTTTACCAATATTTTAAAGAATGCCCAACAAGCGGCAAAGGAGGATACCTTATGCCAAATAGATGTAGAATTGTCGGTACAGAATCAAACCATCGCCATCGATTTTAAAGACAATGGCAAAGGCATAAGCATTGAATTGAAAGATAAAATCTTCATGCCTAATTTTAGTACCAAAACATCTGGCATGGGTTTAGGTCTTTCTATTTGTAAAAAAATAATAGAGAATGTAAATGGCACCATTACTTTCGAAAGCGAGCTCAATGTTGGAACTACTTTTCATATTGTATTGCCATTAGTCGATCGTTCATAAGCAAAATTGCCAACTGTTCATTGATAAAAAAAATCATCCTTATATCGCTTCTACTAATAGCTGCCAATAAAAGCTTTTCGCAAAGTTTAAGGCATGTGTATTTTGATTTAAGGACAGATACAATTGCGCTGGAAAAGCAAATGGTATTAACAGAAACCATTACCATTGTTAAAAATGGACAAGTGGTAACAAGTGGTTACAAATATTTAAAACCATTCAACTGCATTGTACTTGATACCGCTATTCTTAAAGGACCACTCCACCTTTATTACAGAATATTGCCCTTGCAATTACAAGATAATTATGCGCATAAATCTAAAACATTAATTGAACCTGTGGCTACCAATCCTCGAAATTTTTACGATTATGGTGGCGTTAATAATGGGAGTTCGCTGTTTAGTAATGCGGGATTAAATATCAATGGTAACATAGCACGTGGTTTGGGTTTTGGTAATAATCAGGATGTGGTGGTGAACAGTAATTTGAACTTACAGATGAGTGGTAATTTGGGCAAGGGTGTTACCATTCTTGCAGCCATCAGCGATGAAAACAATCCGATTCAACCAGAAGGTAATACGCAACAGATTCAAGACTTTGATAAAGTATACATTACCTTACAAAAAGACAGCAATACAATTACTGTAGGTGATGTTCTAATGAAAGCGCAAAAGGACAATTATTTTATGAAGTATTATAAAAAGTCGCGGGGCCTGCAACTAGATTATAAAGCACCTTCTAAATTTGGTTATCACTTGCATTCAGATGCAGCAGTTTCGCGTGGACGATTTGTGAGAAATGAGATTCAAGGCACAGAAGGAAGCCAAGGGCCCTATCGTTTACAAGGCGCTAACAACGAATTAAACATCATCGTAATTTCTGGTACCGAAGTGGTTTATTTGGATGGTGAGCGCTTAAGTCGCGGTCAACAAAACGATTATGTAATCGATTATAATACGGGTGAGGTAACCTTTATGCCTAAAAAGCTCATTACTAAATTTAGTAGAATTGTGGTGGAGTTTC
>CANFUB010000058.1 GCA_947450015.1 Bacteroidota bacterium
GCAGTTGAATCGATTGATGAGGCCATTATCTTGAAAGACCATGGCTATGTCATTGCGGGCGAGCGCAATGGCCATAAAATAGAGGGTTTCGACATGGGCAATTCGCCCTTTGAATGCATGAATGGTGCCTTGACGAATAAAAAACTAGCCTTAACAACCACCAATGGCACCAAGAGTATCACTGCTGCGATGACTGCAGGCGCAAACACTGTGATAGCTGGTAGTTTCTTGAACATCGATGCCACTTGTGAATGGCTTAAAAAGGATGGGCGACCAGTGGTATTGCTCTGCGCAGGTTGGAAAGACAAGGTAAATTTAGAGGATTCATTGTATGCAGGGGCCTTGGCCAAAAAACTCTTAAACAATCAACCCAATGCGCTTGATTGCGATTCAACCCACATGGTTTTAGACTTATACGGAAAAGCGGCTTCTAATATTGGCGAGTACCTAGTAAAATCCTCTCATTATCAACGCCTTTCGCACTTGCACCACCAAGAAGACATGGAATACTGTTTAAGTGAAAATATATTCACAACAGTAGCAGGTCAAAAAAATGTGGAAATGTTGAAAATAAATTAAATATTTCTTTTAAATCAGTCGTTTTTTGCTTAAAATTGCTAAAATTTTATTAGAAAAATGAAAAAAATAATACTTCCAGTGTTAGCATTGCTGATGTCATCGTCGGCTTTTGCTCAAAATTACTATCATGTTAAGAAAGAAGGGGTGAATCCTACAGGCTACACCAACGCGCAAGTTTTTGCTACTTCAGGTAATAGCATTATCTTAAACAAAACCAGCAACGATGTTCTTTCTGCTGCTCAAACCATTCCATTCACATTCAATTTTTATGGTACCGCTGTATCTTCATACAAAGCCAGCGATAATGGTTACATTACTTTTAATACTTCAGCTACTTCAACGGTTGCTCCGGCTTCAAGTTTATCTGGTGCTGATCCTAACAACGCGATTTATGCATTTTGGAAAGATTTCGAATTGAAAGCTGCGCCAAACGCTAACTTCCCAGTTCAAGTTTTCACTTATAACACTGGTACTGCGCCTAACAGAAGACACATCATTCAATATTTCGGTTTGTCTAACAAAGGTGGTGCAATTGCTGCTAATGCTGATGTTAACTCATTTGCTATTGTACTTTACGAAGGTACTTCTGGCAGATTTGATATCATCTACAATGGTTATGGCAATTCAGGTGCTACTGGTATCATCGGTTGCGAAAACGCTGATGGTAGCACTGGCTATACTTTAGGTGGTTCAGTTTCAAACTTAAAAGTTGCTTCAGATTTTTCTGATGCTAAAAACGTTGTATTACAATTCAACTATGGTACTCAACCAGATTTAGATCCTGCATTATTAACTAACAACCTAAACAGATTCTACAAAGTTGGTGAATCTGTAAGCATTGGTGGTACTATTACCAACTATGGTAAAACCCCAATCACTGGTTTAAAAGTTAATTATTCAATTGATGGTGGTGCTACTCAAACTTATACCATGAGCTCATTAAGCTTAATGGGTAGTGGTGAAAACACCATTGCTTTCACTCACAATATACCTTGGACCAGCGGTGCAGTTGGTACTCTAAGTGCTGTTAAAGTTTGGGTTGCTGAGCCAAACGTAAGTGGTACTGATGCTGATTTAACAAATAATGACGTAACTGCAAGTATTCTAAGAAATAAAGGTACTTCAACTGTAGAAAGAAATGTATTGTTCGAAGAAGCTACTGGCGGCTGGTGCGGATATTGCCCAGATGGTCACTTAATCATGAAAGATGTAGTTGATCAAAACCCAGACAGAGTTATTCCTGTAATGCACCACAACAGTGACTTGATGTCAACTACTGAAGGTGATAAAATCAACACTGCTTATGCAGGTGGTTACCCTGATGGTTTCATCGATAGAACAATATTCCCTGCTAACAGAGGTACTTGGGCACAAGAAATCACCAACAGATTATCTGTTGATGCACCAGTAAAAGTAACAATTACTGCTAAAAGCTTTAACCCAACCACTAGAACAATTGTATTTAGAGTGAACGCTCGTTTCTCGGACTATTGGGCTGGTGATTTAAGAATCGGTGCTATCGTAAGCGAAGATGAAGTTAGAGGTAATGTTAACCAAAACAACTGGAGTCAACATAACTACTACAGTAAATTCCACTCTTCAGGTGGTGTAGGCGGTGCTTCTCACCCATTGTATACTGAATTAGAATTCATGGATGGTTACAGACACCAACACGTAACCAGAGGATTCCCTAATTCTTCTGCTTGGGGACTTGCTTCTATCATTCCTGATGTAGCTGAGCCAGATGTAGATTATTCTTACGACTTTACTTATGTAGTAGGTGCTGAAACTAAAGTTTCTTATGCAACTGATAACAACACTCCTGTTTGTAGCACAATTGATGATGCTGGAAGCAACTACGGTTGGAACAAAGTGCCTTATATCAACTTAATCGGTTTCGTTGCTGAGTATGATGGTGCTAATGTTGGTAACAGACCAATCTTAAACGCTGGTGCAACCAGATTATGGAACATTGCTGCTAGCTTAGAAGAAACTGCTGCTAAAGCAACAATCAACGCTGTATACCCTAACCCTGCTAAAGATTATGCTAACATCAAAATCAATTTAACTGAAAACACCAACGTTAAAATCGAAGTATTTAACGCCGTTGGTCAATTGGTTTCTGTTGAGCAAGATGGTATGATGGAAGCTGGCGAAAACAACTTCTTAATCAAAACTGCTGATTTAGCTACTGGTATCTACACCATCAACGTAACAACTGCGAATGGTACTACCACTACTAAATTAAACGTAGTAAAATAATTTTATAATAAAATTTTGAAAAAAGCCCCGACTATCGGGGCTTTTTTTTTGTGCCATAATTAAATAAAAAATGTAAATTTGTTTTACCATGAGCAGACCTATCCTTCTATTGATTTTAGTATGTGCCCTTGGACTACAAGTAAACGGACAGAAGTTCTTTTATTTTCAGAGCAATGGCGAGGTGCCTTTGGGATACGATTTAAATACCATTGTCGACTCTAGCAATTTTAAATTAATTACAAGTTCTGAGGCCAATGAAAAATTATCTGCAAGCCAATCCCTCCCTTTTCCATTCAAATACAGCGGTTTTACCTATAACAATTACAAGGTAAGCGACAATGGTTATATTTCATTTAATACCTCCACCAATTTTACCTCTTACAAGCCTGATTCAAATTTTTCAAACACCAATAATTTGCGCAATTGCTTATTTCCCTTTTGGTACGATTTTAGGCTTAAAAAACTGCCTTTCCCAAACACCGAATTTCCCAATAAAATATACAGTTACACCATTGGCGAAGCGCCCAATAGGCAGCACATTATTCAATTTTTTGGTCTTACTAAAACCAGTGATAGTTTAGTTGGAGGCGTTACCAATGCCAATGTTTTTGCCTTTGCTATTATTTTTCATGAAGGCAATGCCGGTCGATTTGATTTTGTCTACAACTTTTTCGGCAAATCGAACATCAAAGGCCTTGTTGGCTTCTTAGACAATTCGGGCAATGGTTTAATCATTAAAAACAAACCTATTAACTTCCCTGTGGCCAGCAGCTCTGAAAGAAGTAATATTATTGTTTATCAATTTTTAGAAGGAGTTCAACCCAAAAAAGCATTGTATGTAAAACAAAATTTATTAGCTGGTCAATATTTAGAAAAAGAGCCAGTTGCTATTAGCAGTAAGATTAGCAATATTGGCACGGATACCATCTATAATTTCGACTATCAGTACATCGTTAATGGAACAGATAGTTTGATTCAATCCATACAATTGACAGGGGCACAAAAACCGCTTTTACCCAATGGCGAAAATGCGCTTGTAATTGGTCATACCACCCCATGGTCGGGCGGTATTGCTGGCAGCATTAATACCATTAAGGTGAATGCCCTCATAACGGGCGACACAGCCAATAACCAATCGCCTTATGCTACACGGCTTTCGAACGTATTGCGCATAAAGGGTTTACATCCAATTCCACGCAATGTGCTGTTTGAAGTTTCGACCGGTGGATGGTGTGGCTATTGCCCAAGCGCCCATGTCGTCTCAGACGAATCATCAAAGCTGCTTAAAACGCGTTTTATTCCTGTTATGCATCACTTTGGCGACCCCATGGAGGAAGCAGAGAGCAACAAAATAAATACGGCTTATCAAAAGGGTTATCCTTATGGTGTTATCGACCGTAAATTCTTTTCAGGGCAAGCAACAGGTTGGCCTAATATCATTAACCAGCAAATTACTGATTCGAGCGTGGTTGATATACAAATCGTCAATCGCAATTTCGATGCTGCAAGCAGAATGGTGCGCTTTACATTAAAGGTAAAATTTCACGACTACATGTTGGGCAATTACAGAGTTGGTGCAATGATTACAGAAAACAATGTAAGAGGTTATGTTTCGCCAAGTCAATGGAGTCAAAATAATTATTACAGCAAATACTATAACAATGGTTCAGCTGGTGGCCCTTCTCACCCCTATTACAACGAACTACACTATATGGATGGTTATTTGCACCAGCATGTTGTTTTAAATATGCCTTATAGTGCTTGGGGCAAAGACAGTAGTTTTCCCAATTTTATTCGTCCAGAAGATGAATACAGCTTTGATTTTAGTTATAAATTACCTGCTACTACGATTGTCGATTACAATGTCGATAACAATACTAAATATTGCAGTACAATTGATGATGCAGGCAAAAACGAAGGCATGTATAAGCCCAATGATTTAGGCATTGTAGGATTTGTTGCAGCTTATAGTGATAATCCATATGAACGCAGTATACTGAATGCCAATGCCAATGGCTTGCTCTATGAATATTCGAATCTTAAAAAGATTACATCAACAGCACTTCATTTATTTCCTAACCCTGCAAACGGACAAATAAATATTAAACTACCAAATGAACTTTTTGCAAATACTCAAGTTCAGATTTACGACCAATTGGGAAATTGTGTGAAGTCATTAAACAATTTCGAAAACACTCAACAAAACGCAATTGATGTTTCGGATTTGGCCACGGGTATTTATTGGTTAAAGCTTGTTTCGAATGAAATAGTTTATTCTCAAGCATTTTCTGTTGTTCGATAAGCAATTGATTTTTCAAATTGTGTAAAATAAGTACAAAACCATAGTGTTTTCTATTGTTACTTTGCGGCATCAAAAATATGTCAAACAAAACCATTCAATCGGCCCTCATTTCTGTATATTACAAAGACCATTTAGATCAAATTGTGACCCTCTTACACCTACAAGGTGTTAAAATGTATTCGACTGGTGGCACGCTTAAATTTATACAAGACATGGGCATTGAAGCCATTGCAGTTGAGACCTTGACAGGCTTTCCTGAGATACTTGATGGCCGTGTTAAAACCTTACACCCAACCGTGTTTGGTGGTATTTTGGCAAGAAGAGACAATGCCAACGACCAAGCACAATTGAGTCAACACAACATTCCTTTAATTGATTTGGTAATTGTTGACTTATATCCATTTGAGGAAACCGTAAAAAGCACCAACGACCAAGCAGAGATAATTGAAAAAATAGACATAGGTGGTATTTCACTGATCCGTGCGGCTGCTAAAAATTACAACGATACTTTAATTGTTTCTGATAGAAACCAATACCAAGCTTTAATCGAATTGTTGGAAAGCAAAAAAGGCACTACCTCTTTAGAAGACAGAAGATTGTTTGCTGCCAAGGCTTTCATGACCTCTTCGCATTATGATACGCAGATTTTTAATTACTTTAACCAAACAGAAAATTTACCTGTTTACAAATCAAGTATACTACAAGCCAAAGTTTTGCGCTATGGCGAGAACCCGCACCAAACTGGTACTTATTACGGCAACTTGAATGAAGTGTTCGACATTTTAAATGGCAAAGAACTATCGTATAATAATTTGGTGGATTTAGAAGCTGCTTTGCAATTGGTGGCAGAATTTAAAGACCCAACGTTTGCCATTATCAAGCATACCAATGCTTGTGGATTGGCTACGCGTTCAACAATTGCCGAGGCCTATCTTGCAGCCTTTGCAAGCGACACCATATCAGCCTTTGGCGGTGTATTAGCAAGTAATAGAACCATCGATTTGGCAACGGCCAATGCGATGAACAGTTTGTTTTTTGAATTGGTGGCAGCACCCGATTTCGATGCCGATGCTTTAGAAGTATTGAAGCAGAAAAAAAACAGAATCATTGTTAAAGTTAAACAAGAAATTAAAAATCCAATCCTTTACAAAACCTTATTAAATGGGGTATTGGCGCAACAATCTGATTGGAGTACCGAAACAAGAAAAGACTTTAAAGTAGTAACCAATGCCACGCCTACTGAACAAGAATTAACTGATTTAGAATTTGCGATTATTGCTGTAAAACACTTGAAATCAAATGGCATTGCCATTGTTAAAAATCAACAAATATTGGGCATGGGTTGCGGTCAAACTTCGCGCGTTGATGCATTGGAATTCGCCATTAAAAAAGCGAAGACCTTTGGCTTCGATACCACAGGAGCTGTAATAGCTTCTGAAGCCTTTTTCCCTTTCCCAGATTGTGTTGCAATTGCAAATACTGCTGGCATTAAAGCCATTGCACAACCAGGTGGAAGTATTAAAGACCAAGACAGTATTGATGCGGCCAATGCCAATGGTCAAGCCATGGTGTTAACTGGCATTCGCCATTTTAAACATTAATGAAGAAAACACATTTAATTTTCTTACATGGCGCTTTGGGTTGTCAATTGCATTGGCACAAAATAAGTACTCAATTTGAAAATGAATATGTGGTGCATACGCCCGATTTTCCTGGACATGGCATGGCAGAAACAAATGCCTCGAATGTTACTTATTTAGATTTAACAGATTGGTTGAACAGCTACCTTGAGCAACATCAAATCGAGCAGTATGGTGTTATTGGCTACAGCATGGGCGGCTACATAGGCTTATCCCATTTAGTGAACGGGAATGCTGAAAACTGCCAATTTTTAATCACCTTGGCCACCAAATTAAACTGGAACCAAGCAATCGCATCGGAAGAAAATGCGAAGTTGAACTTGCAACAATTGGCGCCCATTCTTTCAAAATTAGAAACGGAACATCCAAATAATACGGTTGAAAATTTGCTCCATCAAACCCAACATATTCTTTCATCGATTGGCGACAACCCATTAGTGGCATCACAATTCAGCAACAATAAAACGCCCGTTTTTATGTTATTAGGAAGTAGAGACAAAATGATTAGTGAACAAGAAATCCTTGCCTTTCTGAATGGTGTTCAATCGATGCAATTTCAAACAATTGACCAACAACCCCATTTGTTAGAGCGCATGGATGGAATAGTTGTAGGCGATTGTATTCAACAAATTCTAAAAACCAAGATTAATTAATGCATTAATTGGTTTATCTCAATAAATTCATCATTTTTGCGACACATTTAAAAAACATGTTCAAAGGCCTAACAACACTTACCATTCTAAAAACACTGGCATTAGCTGCTTTGGCTTTTGTGGGTTTCTTAATTTTAGCAATGTTATTTACAGGTTGGTTCACCCGCCATGGCGAAAAAGTGAAGGTGCCCAATGTTGTTGGCATGAGTGCCGAGAAAGGCTTTACTGTGTTAGATGATCAAAATTTAGAATTGGTAATTATTGATTCTGTTTATAAAGAGGATTTAAAACCAATGACCATTGTTGAACAAGACCCAGTGCCAGATATGAATGTAAAACCTGGCCGATATATCTATGTGGTAATTAATACAGGCGTTAAACCAAAGGTAAAAATGCCATTATTGACCAATGGCTCAGCCAATTTGGCTTTGGTATTGATTAAAAACTCAGGTTTAAAATTAGGCCGTATTGATTCTGTCAGTAGCAGTTTTGGCAGTGGCTTGGTGATTCGTCAAAAATTCAAGGGCAAGGATATTCCTGCAAACACCATGATAGAAAAAGGGTCCATCATTGATATTTCAGTTTCAAAAAGCATTTCGCGTGTGGATTCAACAGCCGTCAATAACGCAGATGGGGTTAATGATGGCGGTGATGATGAGACATTGTAATACTTGTATCAACTAATCTTTCTAATGCAATAAATTCTTGCTATTTTTGTTTACGTATTTATGAAAAAGTCGCTTGTAGTTTTCTTTACATTTTTGTTTTTATTGGATTGTTTTTCTCAAGGTCCTATTATTACGCCATTGCGCTATAACCTTGCTTTAAAGAATGGATACAACAAAATATCAGGCATTAAAAGAGCATTGAATGACACGCTAAAACTCCCTTTCTTCGAAGACTTTACCAACGACGGCATCTATCCAGATTCAAAACAATGGAAAGATAGCAATGTATACGTCAATACCCATTTTGCCATTTCGCCACCTAGCTATGGCGTTGCTACATTTGATAATTTAGATAAAAAAGGAGCCCCTTATAATCCACTCAGTGGCAATACTGCAGGTGTTTGTGATTTACTAACAAGTAAACCCATCAATCTAAAAAACTACATTAACGTTACTACACTTACACCTTATTTGCCCAAAGATTCAATTTATTTTAGTTTCTTTTACCAACCACAAGGTTTGGGCGATATCTTAGATGGTTCGGATTCCTTGGTCCTAAAATTCATCGATAGCTTTGGTTTTTCTCGCACTGTTTGGAAAGGCATTGGCAGCAAAACCAAACCCTTCAAGCAAGTGATGATCCCTATCAAAAATGGCATTTATTTGCACAGGGGCTTCAAATTTGTTTTCATCAATTATGCCAAGAATACTGGCAATATGAACCAGTGGCACATCGATTACATTCGCATTAAAACAGCGAGAACCTATCAAGATACCACCATGGCCGATGTGGCCATCAATGCTGCACCCTATGGTCCTTTGCGCTGGTACGAGACCATGCCTTACGATCATTTCAAGACGGGCTATGCAAGCAACAGATCGGATTCTGTAGGCTTTACTTTGAAAAACAACAATGCTACTATTGGTGTAAACTATGGCTATTCAATTGATGTATTGAGTGCTAAAAACACGCTTTTGTATACAGCATCAAACAACAATCTCAATATCGATATATTGGCAGAAAACACTAAAAAGTTTAGCAATGTAAAGTTGGATACCTTTAGTGCTAAAAATCCTTTGGTTAAATTCAAGTATTCCATAACACCTGGCGCTAATGATGGTTTGACGGGCGTATATAGCAGCACTGGCAATAGTAATAATAGTTTTATTAAGCCGCTACAATTTAGTAATGTATTGGCCTATGATGATGGCAGTGCAGAAGGTGGCTTTGGTTTAGATTATGCGAACCTGCCGCCAGGTCCAGGCTATGTGGCCATGAAATTTGAATCTTTTAAACCAGATACATTAAGAGGCATTTCTGTTTTCTTCAACCGTTCGGTTACCGATGTTTCATCGAAACCCTTTATCCTGATGGTTTGGAAATCGATTAGTTTACCACCTGCTGTCAACATGAGCAATGATGTGATTTTAAAAATGGATACAATTGCATTCCCAACTTATTTAGATACAATGAATGGCTTTGTAAATTATGTGTTTGATACAGCCATGGTCTTACCAAAAGGCACTTTCTATATTGGTTGGAAACAATCGGCCATCTACAATTTAAATGTTGGCTACGACAACAATTACCACTACGACAAAAAAGTAAATTACAGAAATCCGAATGTCTTTTTTAGTTTGAATTCATATTGGGAAAATGTTGCTGCAAGTATCACAGGTACACCGATGATGCGCCCTATTTTAGGTGCGGCCATTAAATCAAATGTTCCCAATATTGGTTCGGTTCCATCTATTTTAAATGGTTTGAACGCTGCCATCTATCCTAACCCTAGCAATGGTGCATTGGCTTTCAATATAGCATCGCCTGTTAGTATTGAGAAAGTAGAACTATATGACGCAATGGGTCAGTTGGTTTACCACAAGTCGGACCATGCTATTGTAACCGTGCCTACTGATGCATTAAGCAGTGGATTTTATACTGTTATTTTAACAGGATCAAACAAACAAATAAGTATTAAAAAATATATCATTACAAAATAATTAT
This sequence comes from Bacteroidota bacterium, assembly GCA_947450015.1. Taxonomy (GTDB): domain Bacteria; phylum Bacteroidota; class Bacteroidia; order NS11-12g; family UBA955; genus JABMMZ01. The sequence continues at coordinate 10,110 of CANFUB010000058.1, forward strand.
GGCAGATATAACTGTAGAAGAATTAAAAGAACGCCTAAGCAATGGCGAAAAATTAAACCTTATAGATGTTCGCGAACAATGGGAATTTGATGAATTCAACATGGGTGGACAGTTAATTCCATTGGGTGAATTACAAGGAAAAATAGACGACTTAGATGAATTAAAAAATGAAGAAGTTATTGTGCATTGTAAATCAGGTGGAAGAAGTGCCGCAGCACAAGCTTTTATGATTCAAAACGGTTTCACCAATGTTAGAAACTTAATTGGTGGTGCAATGGCTTATCAAGCACTAGGATAATTCATTTGTCCATATGAAGATGAAAAAAACATATCTCATCCTCATTGGTTTTGTATTATTGATTTTTCTTTGTGTGTGCAACAATGCTGAACCACAAGTTATAGTCGAAACTTCACCATATCTCAATCACCACGACTCTGTAAAGTACGTTGGTACTGAACAATGTGCCCAATGTCACCAAGACAAAGCCCTTACATTTTTAGAAACGGGCATGGGCAAAAGCTTTGACTATAGTTCAAAACAAAAATCTTCTGGTCGGTTTATTAATACCAAGCCGGTTTATGATACATTTTTAAATCTATACTACCTACCCTATTGGCAAGGCGATCAGTTCATGTTAAAAGAATATCGACTAGAGGGAAAGGACACAGTGCATAAGCGCATCGAAAAAATTTCTTACATCATTGGTTCGGGTCATCATACCAACTCGCATTTTACAGAAGAAAATGGGTATGTTTTTCAGGCACCAATTACCTTTTACACACAAAAAGGTCAATGGGATTTACCGCCAGGATTCGAGGGTGGACACAATTCAAGATTCAGTCGTAAGATTGGCATGGAATGCATGAGTTGTCATAATAGTTTGCCCGAAATCGACACAAAAAGTGAAAACAAATACCGCAACCTACCACATGGTATTAGTTGTGAAAGGTGCCACGGACCGGGCGAAATACATGTTCGAGAAAAGGGTTTGGGTAAAATTGTAGATACATCAAAAAATATTGATTATACCATTGTAAATCCGCGTAAACTATCGTGGCAAAGACAAATTGATATTTGCCAACGTTGCCATTTGCAAGGCAATGCCGTTTTAAAACCAGGCAAGACATTTGCAGATTTCAGACCAGGCATGAAGCTATCCGAAACCTTCGACCAATTTTCTCCTGAATATGAAGCAGGCGATAAATTTATCATGGCTGCGCATGCTGAAAGGTTTCAGAAAAGCAAGTGTTTTTTAAGTACCGTTAAGGGCAATTTAAATAACGAAACTGGCAAGGCTGGCTTTACATGTATTACTTGTCATAACCCTCATGTCTCGGTCAGAAAAACCAATGTTGAAAAATTCAATTCAACATGCAAGGGTTGTCATACAACTTCGGAACAAACGCATTGCACAGAAAACCAAAAGGCCATTGATTTGGCATTGAACAATTGTGTAAAGTGTCACATGCCAGGTTCTGGTACAGCCGATATACCGCATGTATCGGTGCACGACCACTACATTCGAAAACCCGTAAAAGCAGGCATTGAGAAGCCCTTAAAATTAAAGGGACTGCGTTGCGTTACGAATGCCAATCCCGACAATAACACGGTTGCCGAGGCTTATATTTCCTACTTCGAAAAATTCGA
>CANFUB010000059.1 GCA_947450015.1 Bacteroidota bacterium
AACTTCAGCAGGCGAAATGCAAATGCTGCTTGCCCCTGTATCAAAAATAAAACGCAAACTTATTCCGTTGATTTTTATCCAAACGTACCGAACCCCATTCTCAACTTCCATTTTTAATTCATTTCCACTAGAAAACAAGTCGAAATCATTGTCTTTTTGCTCATCTGAGGGATTATCTGATTCAGGTTTAGAATCACAATCCATTGCCCCCCAAAGACTCGTTTCATCAATCTTAAAAGCATCTTCCATATTTGAATTACACGCTGTGAAACACAAACAGAGAATGATGATTTGTATTGTTTTTATAAAGTTCATTGGTGGCCTTTTACAGTAAATTATTTAATAAGTGATATTTTATGGACAGATTTCCGGAATTGATTGTCTGTTATTTCGATAAAGTATGTACCCGAAGTGAAATTAGTTAAATCTATTTTGTGTTCTTTCGAATTTATTATCATTTCGCCTAAAACTGAATACACTTTGACATTAACAGTTCTATCTGGATTAGAAATTTCAATATAATTAGTTGTAGGATTTGGGTAAACTCTGAAAATTTCTTTATCAATTTCATTAACATTCAAATATGAAGGACTATTTAAATAAGACTTTTGCAAACAACTAGTGCTATCCCCTATTTTTACCCAATATCTATTTCTAAACGTGTCAATATAAGAATATTTACACCAATTTGAATTTTGGCAAGTTGTAATTTCTTTGAAATCAGATTTTGATTCATAGCCCCAAATCATTACCGGGTAATTTTGCAAACTTGAAATCAAAATATTGGAACTTACATTATTGCCTTTTACGAAAATTTGTGTTGTAGGCTGTGCAACAACTTTTGTAAACGCAATGTTTTTTGTAGTCTTCGAAAAGCAAAATGGATATTGCGTTGACGTTTCTGTTAATTGAATGCTGCCACTTAAGCCCAGATTCCAGTTTACATAAACTGAATTATTCGTTTTGAAATTTATATTACCATTTACAATTGACCATTCGCGAGATAATTCATTGTTGTTGTTTACAGAATATTCTAGCCAGTTTGAATTTTGACAAATTGATTCCACCCCTGATATTAAACTAGATGTTGGATTATTTTTCACATATACAACTGTTGAATCTTTAGATTTACAACCCTTAGCCGAAATCCCTTCAACAATATATTTGGTAGTTTTGGTTGGAGTGGCGATTGGATTAGCGATTGTAGCAGATGACAAATTCAATCCTGTCCAATTATAACTTGAGGCTCCACTTGAATTCAACTGCTTTGAATTACCGGTACAAATTGAATCAGATATGGTTGTAGTTAATTTTGGCAGTGGATTAACCGTAATCTTAAGAGAATCAAAATTTTCACACCCAAAATTATCAATACCATTAACGAAAATAGTTGTACTCGCGAATATTTTAGTTTTTACAGTTGCTAATTTATTGTTATTAAACGCATTTACTGGATACCAAATATAACTCACCCCACCATTTGCGGTAATGTCTAATTGATTGAAAAGACAAACCTCATTTGTTGTGCTTTGTATCTTAACCAAAGGCAATAATCTAACATTGATTCTTACACTGTCATAATTAACACAGCCATTTTCATCAATTGCTTTCAGTTTGAACGTTGTAGACTTGTTAGGCGTAGCAATTGGATTTGAAACTGATTTATAGTCTAAGAAATTCTCATTATTCCAAGAATAACTTTGGCCACCTACAGCATAAATCCTAACAGATTTACCAACGCAAATAGTAGTATCAGGAGATTTTGTTATTATTGGCAAATAACTAGTTGGTTCTTTTAACAAAATAGAATCCGTTTTAAAACAATTATTTACATCTTTTATTGTAACCGTATAATAACCAGCACCTAAATTATTTGCAAGTTGTTTGTTATTAAATAGACTCACTGGTGAATTGTCTTTTTTCCATAAAACATTATACGGCTCAGTTCCACCAATAATATCTAGATTCAATTCTCCCGTTTTTAAATCCTTACACAGAATAGTTTTAGACAAATTGATTTTACTATAAATTGTACCATATGAATTTAAAGGCAAAATCACGATTTTAAACAATTGTGTACTTATGTTACCCGCTCTGTCTGTTGCTTTAAAGTTGATGCTTTTTTCACCCAAATCATTACATGTAAAGCTGGATTTATCTATTTCTAAGCTGAAATAATTTGAATTATCTAGGGTACCTGAATCTATATCGCTTGGAGTGACTTTTAAAACTCCGTTGCCATTTAATTTGAAGGTTAAGGCTTTTTTAATTCTAATTTTAGGGGCAATTGTATCTCTCACAATTACATTGATAAATTTAACATTCATATTCCCTGACTTATCAATTACAGATAATTTCACTTTTTGAGGTGAACTAAAAACATCACCAATTGAGAAATTTGTTTTCGAGAAGTTGATTGTTGGATTTTTATCGCAGTTATCAAAAATAGATAGAATCAAATTACTATCTTGACCAATACCATATATAGATTCCGCAGCCAATTGGGCTACCCCGAAATTATTCAAATATAAATTGATGATATTCCTACTTGAAACTTTAGGTCTTGTAGTATCTCTTAAATCAATGCTAGAATATGTCCATGTTGAATTACCACTAGAATCAACCCCTTTCACATAAATCAAATTCGACCCTAAATTACTGCCTGATAAATAGGCTGGAGTATAGGTAAAATCGATATTGCAATTATCTATGGAAGCACTATCAAGTATGTTTCTAGTAATGGTAAATAGATTACCATTATTAGGGTAAAAACAAATAGGATTCTTAGTGATTAATTTTGGCTTTATTGTATCTAATACTTTTATAGAAACTGATTTAATCTTGGAATTCCCTGAGGCATCAGTTACTTTAAAGTAAATAGTATTATTACCGCGGTCTGAACATTTAAAATATATCGTATTTTGATTCTGAGATGCATTAAAGGAAAGTACTTTGGTTAAACTACCTGATGAGGTGCAGTTATCTGTAGATCCATTTTCAATTTCATTTACGGTTACAGAAGTAAGTCCCGAGCTATTTAAGTGCTTTGTAATATTTGTATTGTTATTAATCTTGGGGGACGTTGTGTCTAAAACACTAATTGTAACTGATTGGCTTGAAGAATTGCCATTTGCATCGGTTACTTTGTATGTAATGCTCCTGCTCCCTAAATCTGCACAATTGAAATTAATTGAGCTTGCGTTGGTTTGACTTGAATAATTTAACTGTTTAGTTAAAGAACTATTATTTGTGCAATTATCGGTAGAACCATTTTCAACCTCAGACAAAACAAGCGTAACTGTACCCAAGTCATTTAGGTATTTTTTTACGTTGTTGAAATAATTAATTGTTGGAGCCAAATTATCTACAACCGTAACTTTAACGTTTACACTGCTATTATTCCCAGCAGCATCAGATACAGTATATGTAATATATTGTATACCTAAATCTGAACAGGAAAAACTTATTCCTGTAGAACTTGTTTGAGTATTAAAAGTTAATTTCTTCGTAATTGAACAATTGTCTGATGAACCATTTTCAACCTCCGATACCAATAATGTGGCAGTGCCGCTGGCGTTAATGTTTTTTGTGAAGTTATTATTGAATACAACTGTTGGGGAAATATTATCCACTATAGTGACTTTAACAGTGACGCTACTAGTGTTACCAATTGCATCGGTAACGGTGTAAGTAACATTCTGTGCTCCAATATCAGTACAACTAAAATTAATTGTATTTACATTGGTCTGTGCTCCAAATGATAATTTCTTTACCAATGATGCTGTAGCCGTACAATTATCAGTTGAACCATTTTCAATATCTGAGATAGCAATTGAAACTGTTCCTGATGAACTCAGGTTTTTAGTTAAATTGTTATTGAAAACAATATTTGGACCCAGGTTATCAGCAATCGTTACCTTCACAGTTGAATTTGCAGAATTACCTCCTGCATCACTCACAGTGTAGGTTAAACTTTGTACCCCAATATCTGAGCAAGAAAAAGTAAGGCTATTTACATTTATCTGACTTCCAAGAGTCATTTTTTTAATCATTGTGCAATTATCTGTTGAACCATTGTCAAAGTCACTTGGTGTAACCGTAATTGTACCTGAACTATTTAAGTATTTGGTAATATTATTAAATAATATTGTTGGGGTGATATTATCAACAATAGTAACCTTTACTATACCGGTGCTTATATTTCCGTAAGCATCAGTAACAGAATAAGTAATATTTTGCACTCCTAAATCCGAACACGAAAAATTTATTCCACTGGAACTAGTTTGAGAATTAAAAGTTAATTTCTTAGTAATTGAACAATTGTCTGTTGAACCATTTTCAACCTCAGATACTAATAATGTGGCTGTACCACTCGCATTAAGGTTTTTTGTAAAGTTATTATTAAATACAATTGTCGGGGAAATATTATCCACTACTGTAACTTTAACGGTTACGCTGCTAATGTTACCAATTGCATCGGTAACGGTGTAAGTAATATTCTGCGCTCCAATATCGGTACAACTAAAATTAATTGTATTTACATTGGCCTGTGCTCCAAATGATAATTTCTTTACCAATGATCCCGAAGCTGTACAATTATCAGTTGAACCATTTTCAATTTCTGAAATTGATAATGACACCGCACCAACTGAACTCAAGTTTTTAGTTAAATTATTGTTATAAGCGATAGTTGGACCCAAGTTATCTGCAATAGTAACTTTAACAGTTACACTACTCGAATTACCGGCACCATCACTAACAGAATATGTTATATTCTGTGCGCCAATGTCTGTACAACTAAAATTGACAGTACTTACATTGGTTTGTGTTCCGAAAGATAGTTTCTTAACTAATGATCCCGAAGCTGTACAATTATCAGTTGAACCATTTTCAACATCTGAAATAGCAATGGAAACTGTTCCCGATGAACTCAGGTTTTTTGTTAAGTTATTATTGAAAGCAATAGTTGGTGGAGCTATATCAGGAGTGCATTGTCCTTTTAAAATTTCTGTTTTACCAAATAACGAAATTAAAACCAACGTTAAAAAAACGTTAGTGAATTTTAAATAATTTTTAAAAATGGATTTCATATTTAAATTTTAACTCCTATTTTAACTAGTAAAAAATGATTAAACCGTTGGTTGTTTTCGATTCTATACAAGGTTGATTCGAAATACTTTCCTGATTCCCCGTTATTCAAAGTATTAGATATCTTAAATTCACCACGATAGTTAATATTCAAATTTATTTTATCCGAGATAATGTATTTTAAGCCTAGTAAATAATCAACTCCAAAAGAATTTAAATTAACCGTAGAACTATTAATTACAGAACGTGCATCTTGATATAAATTTTCATAAACATTGTCAAAAATGGGTTGATCCGAATATTTGGGATAGATACGTTGAACTTTTATTGAGCCATTAGCACTATAGTTATGCTTATAATTAATATCATTATAAAATCCTGCCCCTAGAGTAATTTGAAATGATTTATTCAGGTTTGCTTCATAATAAGCATCAACATTCAATTTGCAAATATTCATTTTCATTGCTTCCTCGACACTATTAGAATTCAATAAATTCAGATATCTATCATCTTGATAATCAATTTTATATTGTGTTTTGAAATTCTGAATAGCAAAATTCGACTTGTAAGTATTTGAATAATTAGAAATTCCCAGACTTAAACCCAGTTTGCTATTTGCAAACTGTTTAAATGGTAGGTTAATTGTTAAATTCACTCCCCAAGGAACTGATTGGTTATTTTGAGTTTTTGTTTCATTATCATTCATTAAAACATCACTTTGATAACCACTATAAAACCACCCTAATTCTAGAACTGGTTTAAGATTTTCATTTTCTCGGATTGTACGTTGTTCAATTTCAAACTGATATATTAAAAATGGAAGATAAGTAGTTAAATATTTAAGTTGTTCTACGTGAGTTGAATCACTTTTTATCAAATTATCTTTATTTATCAGAATATTATCATTATCCGTCATAGTATTTAAATCTATTCTTCGTTTAATGTATTTTAATAAATCTAAATTTCTAATGAGTAAAAAGGTAGCATGATTTTTGAAATTTATCTTTATTTGATTTCCATTTTGATCTATAAACAATAAATCGTTGTCAGCTTCCAGTGAATTGGGACATTCATAACTCAAAATATCCAATTTGGTAGTATCTACGGAAGATATTGAATTACAAATTGGTAAAATGTAATCATATTTACCACCTGGTCTTTTGTACCCACGAACAATAATTATTTTAATTTTTGAACTCTCTGTTTTCTCCAACTCTCGAGCAAGATTGACTGACAATTTTTTAAATTCATTGACATCTTTTCGGATAATATTTATGTTACATTTGGTCTGTGCGAATATATTTTCTCTTAATACCAAGAAAAAAGTAAAAAAAACAAAAGCGAGACGCAAAAATCTTAGCATTTCAATATGATTTTGCGCGGTTCACTTTTAGGCCCCAAATGACCACAAACTTTACCTCTTACAGATATCTTCCAATCACTGCTGTATACAAAGTCGTGCAATTGGATATTGTCATTTCCGGAATTGGGTTTTACTTTCATTGCTAAATCATCTAATCGAACATATGCCGTGAACAATTTATCACCATTTACGTTCAAAGCGAATCGATCGTTTAGTTTTAAAGGCACAACAAATGGTTCAATTATGGAGCCATCAGTTCTCATTGCTTGAAAAATAAGTTCATATTCATCAAAAATTTGATTCCCTAGAAATTGAAACTTATAAACAGATTGATTCTCACGGTTTGTAGTAGATATTTGATATTCACTATTCAAATCAAAAAAATCGACATTATATTCTGATTGATTTGTTAATAATAATTTCCCATTTAAATCGCATTTAGATACTTCCACTTGTACTGGCACTTTTACAGTTTTGCAGCTATATGAAATAAATATGATTAGAATCGAAGCAAAAATATACCTTACCATTTTTTATTATTATTTAAAAGAAAACCACAATAACTTTTTGTAAAACAAGTAATTCGATATTCACCAGGAATGTCGTAATAATTAGTTGTTTTTAATTTAGTGTCACTCAATATTAAACGAATAGTTATTTTGGCAAGTCTATCGCAATGGTTTTTAATTTTTTCCATATCCTCTGAATTTACGTCCATTTCAATTTCGGTACGTCCATTTAGTAGTAGAAAACTTCGTTCATCATTTGTGTTCTGATTAACGTGAGCATGTACTGAGATATGTTCTGGTATTTCACTTAAAATATTCCCTACCTCGTCGGTAAAATTCCATTTAAAACTATAAGATTGAGGATCGTATCGCAAATTTTTAATTTTAACTATTCTGTCTTGATTCTTAATTACTGGTGGTAGCTGTGTTAGTGGTTGATTATCCTCACCAACTTTATTACCTGGTCGGTCTGGTGGTGGTGGTGGTGGTGGTGTCTGAACTGATATTTTTTTATTACTAACAACCAAAAAATTAACTGTACAATTACTTTTTTGATTAGTCAATTTATTTTTAATAATTCGAGTAATTTCTTTTTCAGTTAGTGGTTGATTAATATCAATTATCCCATCGTATTTTTTAGTATTGTCATTGTTTAAATTTATTGGTACTGAGCTAATATATTGATTAAGTTTACTATTAGTAATTATTGATTTAATATTCAATTTTTCCAAATCTACAACCAAGTTACTGTTGTCGTATACTCCCATTGAATATCTGAGACCATTACCTTCATGCATTTCTAAGTTTAAACAATTAATTTTTTTTATATCCGCTCTGTTAATATTAATACCAATTTCGCCATTACTATTTTTTGATACGTAATTAATATTATTGTTTAAAGTAAATGACTTAAACAAGCTTGCCATCCAATCTATGTTCTGATTTTCAATATCAATTGGTGTATTCAAAGTAACATTGATTTTTAAAGATTCAGAATTAAGTTCATTATTGTTTTGACAACCAGTAAATAATAGGTAAACAAATGGGAATAAGAATATTCTGTATTTTTTCATTATTATTTCTATTAAGGATTTTGAATTTGAAAATTTAAACTAGCCAGAGCGATAACTGATGATTGCCCAGTATTTTGACCATGGGTGAAACCACCAATATCTTCATCTGTGAGAATGCCTATAGCTTCTATCATATAATTGTAAAATTGACCTTCTTGTTTGTCAAAAGACTCAACTTTCGCCTCTCCATTGTTATTGGGGCTATACATGAAAACACTTGAACCATGGCTTACAGAATTTGAATTTTGGAATGTAATTTTATGTGGTCCAGAGCATATTACATCTTCAAAATTCAATTTGATATTTGTTGTAAAAGGCATTTTTCTAAAGCTAGCAATATTATTTGAATCCGTATTTCCAGCTACTTTTCCAACAGCATATTTTTCATATTCTTTCCTAAAAGATCGACGTAAAATAAATTCAGCGTACCAATACCCAGTATGTTTTATGTGGATGTAAATTACAAGTAAATATGATATTACCATTATATACACAAGAGATAATGGGAAACGACTTATCAATATATAAATTGAAAATACTTTTAACAATGAACTGAGAATAATTAAAAAAACACCAAGGTATTTTGAAAAATCAGTTTTATATTTTTTAATATTTAAATAATGTCCTTCAATTTTTGTGGGATCATTTTCAATGAGAATTTGATTTTTTATTTTCTGAATATCACCTACGAATTTATGAACTAACCTAGCTCCAAGGAAATCAAACAAAACAAATAATATTACAATGATCACAGCGACAATACCAAACCCTGTGCTTTTGCTGAAGCCACCTATAATAGTAACAATTAGCGCCACTATCTCTACCCCGAAAGCGAGCAAAAACCAATACTTATCACTTGAATACCCATCCGTTTTGTAATAACCAGGGAAGTTAATTATGCCGATAGGCTGAGGATTTTTTCTTGTAGACAACCATTTTTTACGGGACTCTTCGCTCGGCTGAAAGTCTTCTGGATTTTGAATTATTGACATATGTTTAAAAAATATTTTTATAATAAGTTGAATGAAACAAAAATAGCTCCAATTATAAGTAATTTTCCCCACATTTAAAACCACTTTTTTGTGAACAATTCCTTTTAATTTCTCTATGATCCATCACTCCCCCCTTACCTCAATAAACGCTTCTTTGATGCTGTCACTCGGAATCCATTCGTCTTGCCAGGATTCGTTTTCGAAGTTGCAGGTGGTGGTTTTGTCGTCTTCGAGGCCGTCCATGTGGTAGATGAGGGAGCGGATGAGGCGATGGCCCGCCTTCGCGATGGTGTCGTGGGGTTGCTTTTCGGTCCAGCATACGACGTCGATGGCCCATTTGCTGGGACCGTTCGCCCAGGGGTCGAGCTTTACCGCGGCGGTCATCACATAATGTCCCTCAAAACGAGTGTCGATATATACCTTCACGTCACCGCCCATACTGGGCATGCCAATCAAGAGATGGGGATGGTAAAAAGTGCCATACAATTTGGGCTTTGCAGTGCCGGTAAAAAGATCTCCCAACATGCATCGGGCCGATGAAATGTGGTAAACCGGAACCCCATCGATGGTTCTGAAAACTTCATTTTCTACAAATTCAGTTTCGTTGCTGCCCATAATCATAAATTGTCCTTGAATGGCTTGACGCAATGCCAAATAATTCATTGTTGTTCCTGTGTTTTCCATAGTTTTTTTCGTTTTTGTTGATGCAAAATTCAACCCTATTCCATTCAAAAAATAATGCACAAATGCAATAAAATATTGCACGACATACTTCCCTTATTTATAATTATTTACATATATTTGCACCAAATTATAATAAACACACAACACCAAATTATAATAAACACACAACACCAAATTATAATATACACACAATGGCAAAGCCGGCAGAAAAACTCGCAGAATCACTAAAAGCCCTCCAAGCTATACAAAGTGAAGGTATTGTGGCCATTAAATCGAAAGATTTAAGCCGAACCCATAAAGTCCGACTTATGGCGAATGGTTTCATAAGAGAGGTAATTAGAGGCTGGTACATTGTTGCTAATCCTGAAGAAAACAAAGGGAATAGCACTTCTTGGTTCACTTCTTATTGGGAATTTTGCTCGAAGTTTTTGGAAGATCGATACAGCAATGATTATTGTATTTCCGCAGAACAGTCATTGTTACTGCATTCAGGCAATGAGGTTGTTCCGAATCAGCTAATTATCAGATCTGCAAAAGGCAAGAATAATAATACACCGCTATTATTCAATACTTCGTTATTCTGCATGAAATCCCCCTTGTCAAAATTAGAGGGTATAGAGATTAAAAACGATTTGAGAATATTGAATCTACCCTCCTCAATTGTTTTTAGTTCTCCATCAATTTTTGTGAGTAATCCAATTGACGTGAGAACCGCATTAAGTATGATCAATGATGCTTCTGAAATTTTAGCATTGTTGTTAGATGGTGGACATAGTTTGAAAGCGGGAAGAATATCTGGGGCATTTAGAAACATAGGAAATTCTAAAATAGCAGATGAGATTTTGAAAACGATGAAATCTGCCGGTTATGACGTACGAGAAGTAGACCCATTTGATCAGAAAACACCTATCCCACTGCATGCAAGAGAACATTCCCCATATTGCAATAGAATCCGATTAATGTGGGCTGAAATGCGAGAAGAAGTAATGAACGCTTTTCCAAAGCCTTCCGCTATTAATTTTATAGACAAAGCGACACTACTAAAAAATATTGATGATATCTATGTCACCGATGCCTACCACTCTTTATCAATTGAAAAATACAAAGTAACTCCCGAACTTATTGAAAGGGTTAAAAGTGGTAAATGGAATTTAGTAGAAAATGAAGTAGACAAAAAGCATAGAGACGCCATGGCCGCCAGAGGTTATTGGCTTGCTTTTAATAGCGTAAAAAATAGCATTGAAAAAATTTTTGATGGCGGTAATATCGGAAAGATACTATCAGAAGAACATGGTGATTGGTACAGAGAATTATTTTCACCCAGTGTAACTTCGGGTATTTTAAAACCTTCTGATTTAGCCGGATATAGAAGACATCAAGTTTATATTGGCCAATCACAGCACGTTCCCGTAAATGTTGATGCGGTAAGAGATGTAATGCCAATTTTATTTGATTTGATTGCCGAAGAACCCGAAGCATCTGTGAGAGCCGTTTTAGGACATTTCATATTTGTTTACATCCACCCTTATATGGATGGAAATGGTAGAATGGGCAGATTCTTAATGAACGCATTATTGGCATCGGGAGGTTATAACTGGATGGTAATACCTGTTCAAAAAAGAGAGGAATATATGAATGCTCTCGAAATGGCAAGCGTAAAACAAGATATTTCACATTTCGCTAAATTTATAGGCTCCCTAGTTCAATCAACAATGGATGGAAATCCCATTGCTACGCTCACCTAAAACATTGCACAAATGCAATAAAATATTGCATTAAATTTGTGGAATGCATTTATCGAGGATTGCGCGGCTTGCTCCGTGAAGATTTGCACTTTTTACGTACTGAGGGACTCAACAACAACAGATTATCAATTAAATTGATAGATGGGAAATACGTCCTTCAGAACGACAACGATTTTAGCATCCACAGTTTGAAGGACAATGAACGCGGCACCCTTCCCCTGCTGTTTTCGATACTGAAGCCGTACGAACAGTTTCCGGCGGTAAGTGCGCTGTTG
>CANFUB010000060.1 GCA_947450015.1 Bacteroidota bacterium
CATTACCCTGCGGCTGCCTATGCCTTTAATTTTGCAGCCAACCCAAGTTCTCCAGCTAAGATGTTTGTGGATCAAAATGGTGATACTGTTTATTTGAAAAATTTCTATGAGCAAGCAGGTTTCAGAGATACAAGCATTAAATTCATTGCTTCAGATATCAATAGAGTAAGAGCCAACTACACCCAAAATGTATTTGATAAAACAGAAGAGCAAGGCGGTAGAATTACCAATGATAACCAAATCTTGTTTAACCAAGGTTTATTGAATGGTTACAACCCGAACAGTATTTATTCATTGTTTAACGTGCCAGGTATTCAACAAGCAGGTTATAGCAAATCTCAAAGCGAACGTTATACCTTATATGCTTTAGGTGAGGCCGAATTAAAAGGTCCAGCAAAAGCAGATAAAAAATCTAGTTCACATGCATTGCAATTTGGTTTAACGTATGAGCAAACCGTTAACCGTGGTTATGGCTTAGGTGCCAACAACTTATGGCGCTTAATGTACCAATTGGCAAACAGTCATATTTCTGAGCTTGATAAATCTAACCCAATCCTAGTATACGATGCCAACGGTACTTTTCAAGATACTGTTAAATACAACCGTTTAGTAAATACCGCTAAACAAACTAATTTTGACAAAGAATTTAGAAATAAATTAATCAGCGAAGGTGCTACTGATGTTTATGGTAAACCTGTTACAGCAACTACCTTTATCGATATCAATTCATACAATCCTGGTGATTTCAAATTAAACATGTTCAGTGCCGATGAGTTATTAAACAATGGTAGTTCATATGTAAACTACTATGGATACGATCATTTAGGTAATAAATTAAGAGGTCGCCCAAGTGTGAACGATTTCTTACAAGATAAAAACAAAAGAAGCATTGGTGCTTTCATGCCCATTTATACTGCGGCTTGGTTCCAAGATAAATTCTTTTTAGATGAATTGGAATTCCGTGTAGGTTTAAGATTGGAAAGATACGATGCGAACCAATTGGTTTTAAAAGATCCATATTCATTGTACCCAATTAGAACAGCTGGTGAGGTTTCAAGCATTGATGGAAACCCAATTGCACACCCTTCAAACATTGGCAGCAATTATGCAGTATATGTGAATGATGTTAAAAACCCTACCAAAATTTTAGGTTACAGAAACGAGAACACTTGGTACGATGCAACTGGTAAACAATTGTCAACACCAGATTTGATTGCCAACCAAACTTCGAATGGTAAAATTGCACCTTACTTGGTGAATCCAAACCAAACTGAGATCACTGAAAACTCATTTAAAGATTACAGACCAAAAGTAAATGTATTGCCACGTGTATTTTTTAAATTCCCATTAAACGATAAGAGTTTATTCTATGCGAGTTATGATGTATTGGCACAAAGACCAAATGCTGGTGCTAACTTCCTAACCATCGATGACTACTATTACATGTTGCAAAAAAACAGTGGTACTTTGGCTAACCCAGCCCTTACTTCACGTATCACTACCGATTATCAAATTGGTTTCAAACAACAAGTATCTAAATCAACCTTGTTATCATTGATCTCTTATTACAGAGAAACTAAAAATGATATCTCTGTTTACCAATACAACCAAGCTTATCCTATTACTTATATCAGTTATAACAACATCGACTTTAGTACAGTAAAAGGATTTATCTTAGAGTTAGATTATAAATCTAAAAAGAACATCTCTTTGAATGGTAACTATACCTTGCAAATTGCAGATGGTACAGGTTCAAACATCAACTCTCAAAGAGCTTTGATAGCAAGTAACCAACCTAACTTAAGAAGTTTATTCCCATTGGGCGATTTAGATATCCGTCACCAGTTAAAAGGTATCTTCAACTGGGAGTTCACAGATGATAACAAACAGAAGAAGACCGTTTATTATGGTCCTATCATTGGTAAAACCAAAATCTTGAAGAATACCAACTTCAACATTACTTACTCTGCTACTTCAGGTTTGCCTTACACTGCTACTTCATCTCCAGTGCAATTGGGTTCTGCTGATAGAGCAACCATTAAAGGTACACCATATGGTTCACGTTTACCATGGCAGTTTAATACCAACTTGAATATCTCTAAAGATATTTTGTTGAATTGGAAAGATAAAAACAGCGGTAAATCAAAAGGCGCCTACTTACAAGTATATTATTTGGTAACTAATTTACTAAATACCAAAAATGTTTATGGTGTTTACCAATACACTGGTACTGCTTCTGACGATGGTTTCTTGAACTCTGCTAAAGGTCAACAATATGTTAAAACTACCTTAAGCTCTGAAGCCTACAATTACTACTACAGAACTGCGGTTAACAGCCCAGGTAACTACCAAGCTCCGCGTTTCATGAGAATTGGCGCTAAATTATATTTCTAAGTCATTCACCTATTTTTAAAAGAACAATCAAATTTATAACGATATGAAAAGTGTTTATCAAAAACTAACTTTAATTCTAGCACTAAGCTTCGCAGCAATAACTGCGAATGCTGCTGAAATTAAAAATTTTAGTAAAGGAGGTAATTCCAAGCAAGATGCCCTATACAGCAATGGAGTTGCACAATTCGCCAATACTTGTAAAGCGGCTTCTCAAAGTGCCGACTTAGATATAAACAACGTGCGTACCAGAATCTTAAATGGTGGTGACATGTGGTGGGATTTAAATAATCCAAGATATGAAATTCCTAAAGTAACCGATGCTAACAGCGTTCGTAAACACTCTTTGTTTGCTGGTGCGCTTTGGATAGGTGGTTTGGGTTCTGATGGTAACTTAAGAATTGCTGCCATGACTTACCGTCAAACTGGTAACGATTTTTGGCCAGGTACTTTAGATACAACCAACGTAAGTACCGATCCAACCCGTTGCGAAGCTTGGGATAAAATGTACAAAGTAACCAGAGCTGAATTATTAGACCAACAATTAACAGGCAATGTATCTGCGAATATTTTAAATTGGCCTGCAGCAGGTAATCCAAATACCCCTTATGGTTCAAACCAAAACAACAATTCATTAGCTGATTTTATCGATCCAAACAATCCAAGCAATCAATCTTTATACGATCCATTGAATGGCTGTTACCCAGTATTAGATAGAACCAGAGAATTTGCAAAAAATACACCGAAAGATCAACCAGATCAAATGATTTGGTTTGCCTACAACGATAGAGGTAATGTGCACTCTGAAACCGGTGGTATTCCAATTGGTTTAGAATTGCAAACAACTGCGTTCGCTTTCCAAACCAACGATGAGGTTAATAACATGACCTTCTACACCACTAAAATTATCAATAGAGGTTTCGAAACATTGAGTCAAACGTACTTTGGACAATGGGTAGATGCCGATTTAGGGAACTATGCCGATGATTATGTTGGTTGCGATGTGGGCAGAAGCTTAGGTTATTGCTACAACGGTGATGATAACGACGAAGGTGTTTTAGGTTACGGCTTAAATCCACCAAGTATTGGGGTCGATTTCTTCGAAGGTCCAAGAGATACCAATGGTATCCAACTAGGTATGGGTGCTTTCGTTTATTATAACAACAACTCAGATCCAGTAAATGGTAACCCAAATGCTGCGATTGATTTTTATAACTATTTACAAGCCAAATGGCAAAATGGTAACGATGTAACCTTTGGTGGCAATGGTGTGGGTGGTTCGGTTAAAACCAAATTCATGTTTGATGATGGTACCAATCCTGTAACTGCAAATTTGCCAACTTGGAATGAGTACACTGCTGGTAATTCACCTGCTGATAGACGTTTCTTACAATCTGCTGGTCCTTTCACTTTAAAAAGTGGTGCCATTAACAAAGTGACTGTCGGTGTGGTTTGGGCTAAAACGACTTCAGGTGGTGCGAGAGGTTCATTGAAATTGTTAAAATTAGCGAGCGATAAAGCACAAAAATTATTCAATAACAAATTTGATATTGCTGATGGTCCTGAGCCTCCAACTGTTGAAGTTCAAGAGTTAGAAAATAGCTTAGTAATGAAATTCTTAGATACCAAAATTACCGAAGGTTACCAAGAAGACATTAAAAACGAGGCTAACCAAGTGATTAAATACCGTTTCCAAGGGTATATGATTTACCAATTGAAAGATGGTAGTGTATCTAATACTGAATTGAACAATATTGATAAAGCAGTACTAGTTGGTCAGTGCGATGTGAAAGACAACGTGGCGCAAATGATCAACCAAGAGTTTGATCCAACTGTATCAGCTAATATTCCAAAAGAAAAAGTGAATGGAGCCAATCTTGGTATCTTCCATACTTTACATATAACAGAAGATGCGTTTGCAACAGGTTCAAGCAAAGCATTGGTTAATTTTAAAACCTATTACTATTTAGTTTTAGCTTATGGCTATCCTTCAAACGATCCTGCTAAACTAGAGCCTGAGCAATTCTTAGCAAGTAGAAATACTGTTAAATTATCTGCTATTCCACATAAAACATCGCCAGAACAGTTTGGTAGTTTACAACAATCAAATTATGGTGATGGTCCTATCTTGAAACAATTAGAAGGTAGAGGTAATGGTGGTCAAATTTTAGAGTTCTCTAAAGCAACCATCGATGAAATTCTTGCCAATAACAAATCAAATGAACCGGTATACATTGGCGGTAAAGGTCCAGTTAACATTAAAATTGTTGACCCACTGTTAGTACCAAAAGCTGATTTTGAATTCCAATTTATTGAAAGATATAAAGACAGAGTAAAACCTTTAGGTACAACTTTAAAATACCAAGATTCTATTTCTGCCAAGGCTTATTGGAGAATTGTAAACTTAACTACCAACGATACAGTTTATGCAGATACTTCTATGGAAGCTAGAACTGAAACCATAGTGGGTAAAAGCAGATATGGTGGACCCGTTAAGAAAACTAGAAACTTACGCGATTGGGGTATGGCCGTTGAGCTTATTCAACCACCAGTGCCTGGTAAAAACCAATACTTAGAAACTACCAATGGTTTCTTAGGCTATGAAGTGAAATTCGAAGATGATAGCAGAAGATGGTTAACCGCTTTGGCCGATCAAGATGTAACAGGGTTTGCAAATGGTCAATTGTTAACACCATTTAACTGGATTCGTTCTGGTACAAAGGTTACAACAGCGATTGATTTATATAACGATGATTTCAGTGCAGAGTCAGATCCTAACCACCAAGGTTTAGATTCATACGATCCATACGAAGCATTCGAGAAAATTTGGGACAGAAGAATTGCGCCATATGCTTTGGCTGCAAGGGTACAAGGTGCCAATAGCAAAGGTGAATTAACCTTTGGTCCAGCTTGGGGTGGTTCAAGTATTTCAGATAATCCAATTTCTGAATTGGCAAGTGTTCAAATTTTCATCACACCTGATGTTAGAAAATGGACCAGATGTGTTGTATTAGAAATGGGTGAAGAGTCTTCATTAAACGAAGGCGGGATGGCAAAAATGAACTTGCGTTACCATTCATCAATCAAACCAGTACACTCAAATGGTGTGTTCCAACGTTGGGAAACCGATGGTTCAGATATGGGCAGAAGTTATTTCCCTGGTTATGCTGTGAACCTTGAAACTGGTGAAAGATTAAACATTGCCTTTGGTGAAGATTCATATTTACCAGGAGAAAATGGTAACGATATGATTTGGAATCCAACTTCAAATTATGCTAACACCAATACGTATTATAACTTCGGTGGTAAACACTTTATTTATATCATGGGTTCTTACCCAGGTGGATTGGCAAACAGAACGTTTAAAGGTCCAACTTACGATGAAGGTTTAATGTACCAAACCATGTTGGCTTCAGCGCCAAACACAAGTCCTGCGAGTTTAGAAAAACGTAAAGTACTTTCTCAAGCAATGTGGGTAATACCTGCTATGGCCGAAAGAGGTTATACACTAAAAGATGGCGTTCCGCCAACAGAAGTAAGCTTCAGAATTAACATGCGTAAACCATACAACAAAGTATCGCCAACAGTAGGGGCTTCTAACAAAGATACCATGGTGCCACGTTATACTTTCAATACAGAAAGCGTATACAACAATGTAAATGCCGAAACTGGTAAAAAATCTGTTAACTTAATTAACATTGTTCCGAATCCTTACTATGCTACTTCAGAATACGAAAGCAGCCCAGTAGAAAACAAAGTTAAAATCACCAACCTTCCGCCAAAAGCAACAGTTTCAATTTATACCTTGAGCGGTACGTTGGTAAGAAGAATTAAAAAGGATGACTTATTAACCTATGCAGATTGGGATTTGAAAAACGACAATAAAGTGCCAATTGCAAGTGGATTCTATATTATTCACGTTGACTGTGGCGACTTAGGTGAAAAGATATTGAAGTGGTACGGTGTAATGCGTCAATTAGATTTGGATACATATTAATAGGAACGATAGAAAGAATAAAGAGGAGAGAAATTCATGAATAAAATAATAAAATATACTGCAGTTGCCATCATACTTAGCATAGGGAATTTATATGCACAAGGGCCTGTAAGAGCTGGTCAGGCTGGTTTTACCCAATTATTAATTAACGGTTGGGGAAAAAGCAGTGGTATGGGTAATTCATACTCAGCAGGTGTTACTGGTGTTGAATCATTTCACTTAAATATTGCGGGTTTAGGCCGTATACAAGGTAGCGAATTGGGCTTTAGCAGAACCTCATGGTTAGGTGGTACTGGTATTAATATCAATACCTTTGGTTTCGGTCAAAGTATTGGTAGTGGCGCCTTGGGAATTAGCGTAATGTCGTTCTCATTGGGTCAAATTCCAATTACTACAACCGCTCAGCCTGATGGAGGTATTGGAACGTATAAGCCATCTATTAGCAATATCAATGTGGGTTATGCTTATAACTTCACAGATCAAATTTCAGCAGGTATCAATATGAAAGTGGTAAGTGAATCTACACCAGATGTTAGAACCAGCGGTGTTGGTTTTGATGCAGGTTTGCAATTCGCTACAGAATTAATTAAAGACGTAGCTACCAAAAAAACCAAATACTTAAGCGATAATCCTGCAGCAAAAAGAGGTAGTGATATCCGTTTTGGTGTGAGCATTAAAAACATTGGTCCTGATATGAAATATTCTGGTGATGGTTTAGCTACTAAATCAAATATCAATGGCAATGCTTTTACAACTACTACGAGTCAACGTGCTGATAAAACCCAATTGCCTTCATTGATCAATGTTGGTTTGGCTTACGATTTTCGTTTAGATAAAAAAGCAGGGATGTACTGGCACAGATTAACCACTGCCATGAACTTTACCAATAATTCATTCTCAAGCAATCAAACTTCATTGGGTATAGAATATGCTTACAAAGAAATATTGATGTTAAGATCTGCTTTCGATTACGAAAAAGGTATTTTCAACTATGATACCAGAAGAACAGCTTACACAGGTGTTTGTATGGGAGCGAGTGTTCAAATTCCATTGGCTAAGAAAACCGATAAAGGCAAACGCGAAAACAACAATACCATTGGTATTGATTATTCTTACCGCGCTACGAATCCATTTAGTGGAACCCACACATTCGGTTTAAGAATTAATTTAGATTAATTAAATTTTTAATATATTTGCAAAAGTGCTTTCATCCAATGAAAGCACTTTTATTTTTTATATCCATTACAATAATTTAGAACAAGATGAGTGATATCGTTTACTTAACCAAAGAAGGGTTTGATAATCTAAAAAAAGAACTTGAAAATCTTAAAAGAGTGCAACGTCCTGCCATCAGCGCTCAAATAGCTGAGGCCCGCGATAAAGGTGATTTATCTGAAAATGCGGAATACGATGCAGCCAAAGAAGCCCAAGGTTTGCTTGAAGCGAAGATTTCTAAACTAGAAACCATGTTTGCGAATGCTAGGGTGTTGGATGAATCTAAACTCGATAACAGCAAGATAAACATGTTAAGCAGAGTGAAAGTTAGAAATTTAAATGCGGATAGAGAAATGGAATACACCATTGTTTCTGAAAAAGAAGCCGATATGAAAATTGGCAGAATCTCTAGCAAATCAGCAATCGGCTCAGGCTTAATCGGCAAACGTGTAGGTGATGTTGTAGAAATTACGGTGCCTGCTGGTGTTGTAAAATTGGAAGTGATTTCAATAGGCGCTTAATACAAATTTATTCTTTACAATTATGTCAACCATCTTTCAAAAAATATTAGACGGTGAGATACCTTGTTATAAAGTAGCCGAAAATGCCGATTTTTTGGCGTTTCTGGATGTTAATCCGCTGGCGAAGGGTCATGCCTTGGTAATTCCTAAAAAGGCCGTAGATTACATTTTTGATATGGATGACAATCAACTAGCTGCAATGCATGTTTTCGCAAAGAAAGTAGCAATCGCAATCAAACAAGTAGTGCCGTGTAAAAAAATAGGCATGGCAGTCATTGGATTAGAAGTACCGCATGCCCATATACATTTAGTGCCTATGAACCAAGTGGCCGACTTGAATTTTGCCGGGCCACGTGCTCAATTAACAAAAGAAGATTTCGAAACAACTGCAGCTGCTATCAGCCAATTGTTTATTTAACGTCTTCTGTAATACTGATAATTTTAAGATCTTTTTTCGGACGATCGCCAGGGTTGGTTAAAGTATTGCCAATGGCATCAACTACTTCAATGCCTGAAACAGTCTCGCCAAAAACAGTGTAATCGCCATCCAATTGCGGAGTACCACCAATGGTCGCATAATCTTTAATGGCCGCTTCTGAATATGGTTTGCCAAATTGCACCAATTGCTCTTTCGGCATTATGGCGCCTTGTACAATGTAAAACTGACTGCCGCTACTTTCTCTGTATGGATTTACTTCGTCGCCTTGACGGGCAGCAGCAAGTGCTCCTTTTTTATGGTAAAAGTTTGGAAGTATTTCTGCAGGAATGGTATAACCAGGACCGCCTACACCATACTGTTGACCCGGCTCTGCTTTTTTGCTATCAGGGTCGCCAGTTTGAATCATAAAGCCTTTAATCACACGGTGAAATAAAACACCATCATAAAATTTTTCGGCTACAAGTTTAGCGAAATTTGCTTGGTGCATAGGGCACTCTTTGTAAAGTCTTACCTTAATATCGCCAGCGCTGGTTTTAATGGTATAAAATTTATCTTCTGTTGAAACAATTGGTTTTGGTGCTTCTGGCGTAGCTGAAATGCTTGGGGTTTCGGTGCTTTCAGCGGTTTGTTCAGTGGTTTCTTTCGTGCTGTTGTTGCAAGCAGTGAGTGCTAAAATGCAAGTGAATGCAAGTGCGCTTATTTTTACTAAAACGTTTTTCATAAAATTTCTTCTGTTATAAAATATTCAATTATATGTGTGCGAATATACGATTCTTGTTCAAAAACATCGAATTGTGGCAAGGGTTTTAATAATTCCCAATGCGGCCATCCATCAATATCGGCACCAATTAATTGGTAATGCCCCGAGTAGCTTAAAACTTTACAAATGGCAATGTGCATTAAATCTACCTTCTCGCTTTTTTTGTAATTATCTTGTGGCAATTGACCCAATTCGCGAATACCAATTAAAAACAAAATGGCATTCATGTCCGGTTTCTTTTTAAAATGCTCTTCAACAAAGGCAATGATCTTTTTCCAAATTACACTCTCATCTTCCATTCTGCAAATTTACAGCTATCGCAATTCATTCATTCTATGAATCTAAAAACCTTTTTATTTTTAGATTAATGATTCCGTATAAGTTGCTTTAATTCAATATGTTAATTAAAATTTCTGATGAATTCATTTAAAATAACTTTATTTGCAGTTAACCATGCCATCAATTTACCCTAAAAAAATCATTAAGCAACTTGTTAATGCTGGCAAAAGGCTCTCTCAACCCTTCTCTTTAACCCAAGAAAAGGCCTATAGACAACAGTTGCGCACCCTCAAAAAATTAATTACCAAAGCCGAAGAAACCGACTATGGTAAAACCTATAATTTCTCTAAAATATTAGCAAGCAAAGCCGTTTACAGAAGCTATCAGCAAAATGTACCCTTGGTAGATTATAGCAAGATGCACGATTGGTGGCAGAAGGCTTATAACGGTGCAGAGAATGTAACCTGGCCAGGCAAAATAGAATTCTTCGCCTTGAGCTCTGGAACTTCGGAAGGTGCTAGTAAATACATCCCGGTTTCGCAAGAGATGATTAAATCGATTACACGTGCAGGCTTGCGTCAGGTGATTAGCATTGCCCGAACCGATTTTCCGAAAGATTATTTAACCAAAAATTATTTAATGCTGAGTGGTAGTACCAGTTTGTATTTTAATGACGATGGTAAAACCTATGCTGGCGATTTAAGTGGAATCACTTCGAGCCATGTACCCAATTGGTTCGAGCGTTTTTCGAAACCCTCGATGGACATTCGCAGTGAAAAAAATTGGCAAGATAAATTAGAACGCATAGTAGATGAAGCACCACAATGGGATGTGGTAATGATAGCAGGTGTGCCCGCATGGATTCAAATCTTGTTTGAGATGATTATTAAGCGCTACAACTTGCGAACCATTCACGATATATGGCCCCACCTAAGTGTTTATCTATGGGGTGGTGTGGCATTAGAGCCGTACAAAAAAAGTTTGAATGGCTTAATGGGTAAGCCCATTATGTATTTAGAAACTTATTTAGCTAGCGAGGGTTTTGTAGCCTTCCAAACCAGCCCGAATTCCAAGGGTATGAAACTAAATTTCAAGAACGGCATGTTCTTCGAATTTGTGCCTTTTAATGAATTGAATTTTGATGAAACTGGTAACATGCGTCCCAATGCAGTTGCCCTTAGTATTAAACAAGTAGAACTGCATAAAGAGTATGCCTTGTTGTTAACCACTTGCTCTGGCGCTTGGCGTTATTTGATTGGCGATACTGTAAAGTTTGTTGACTTAGAAGATTGTGAAATAAAAATTACCGGTCGTACCAAACATTTCCTAAGCATTTGTGGCGAACATTTGAGTGTCGATAATATGAACAAAGCCATCGAGCGTTTAAGTGAAACTTTAAATACGCCTATTAATGAATATACTGTGAAAGGCGAATCGAATGGGAATAACCACGCCCATCAATGGTATATTGCTTGTAATAATCCTGCCATTCAATCGGAACAAGCCTGTGCCTTGTTGGATCAGTACTTATGCGAACTTAACGACGATTACGCCACTGAAAGAAAGCATGCTTTAAAAGAAGTGAAGGTGAAATTAATTCCTTCAGATTTATTCTTGAATTGGATGTTAGAGCAAGGTAAATATGGTTCTCAGAGTAAATTCCCCAGAGTGTTAACCGATGCTAAATACAAAGAGTGGGTTGATTTTGTAAACAAGCATACTGCCTAAGTTTTATAGGCAGTAGCTGTCTTTATAAAGTCTTTCCTTTTATTTGGTGGTTAGCCATTTAAACATTTGTTTATAGCTGGCTTTCTGCCCATAACTTAAGATACCGATTCTGTAAATTTTACCGGCCATCCACACCACAAATACAAAGGTACTGAACAGTATTACGGCCGAAATAATAATCTCTGTCCACGATATATCAAAAGGCAAACGCACCATCATGACCACTGGCGAGGTAAAGGGCACCATGCTGCACCAATAAGCCAAGGTGCTATTCGGGTCGTTGATAACGGTTACTTGTGCTATCACCAAACCAAAAATCAA
>CANFUB010000061.1 GCA_947450015.1 Bacteroidota bacterium
ACCATCGTCAATCAATATCAAAACAATTTCTGCTTGTATGCCGCGGGGTTTGCCTGGGCGACTGATAATTTCGGCCGGATAACTCAACAAACCTGTTTCGTAAATGGCATACAATTGTTTTGCCAATACCAAATCTGCTTGCGATGCCAACATGCTATCGATGCCCGCAATCACAATTATTTTTTTGGCTTGCAGCATGGCATCATACTCTTCGGTAGAATGCAAAGCACAGAAAAAATTGCCTGTATTGGCTAAGGTAAATTTAGCGCCTACCACTATGGCATCGGCCCTTTCGGGAATGGTGGGTACTTGTATCTTGCCGGTATTCACCAGTTTTTTAACCGCATTGTGTTGTAAGAAACGCACATTCGAAAAAGGTTGCAAATGTTTGTTCATATACTCAATGGCCATATTCGCATCGGGGGCCCACAGAATATTGGCATCGGTTTTTTTAACATTGGTTTCGAATTCGAACAACAATTTATCGAGGTTCTCAGCCACTTTCCAACGCAAGTAAGTCAAGCGTTTTTTCGCCAATTCAATGTCCTTTATCTTGGCAAGTGTTGCATGCAATTGCGAAATATAAAGTTGATGTTGTGCGTAGAAATCCATGGGTTAAAATTGAATGTTATCGATGAGACGTACGTTCTCCAAATAGGCAGCCAAAAGTACAACGTTGTGCGTTGGTTCTTGCCATTGACTTGTTAACGTTAAAGTATCGGCATTGGCACTCTCTAAATATTCCACCTCTATCTGGTGTTTCGATAAATAAAGAATGGCTGCGCGTTTGGCACTGCTTAAGTCTTCTTTTTTATATTGGTGCGCAATGTGCTGCAAGGCTTGGTAAATATGACTGGCACTGGCTTTACCACTTTCGCTTAAACGCATGTTGCGCGAACTTTTTGCCAAGCCTGTAAGCTCTCTTTCGGTGGCACAAAATTCCAAATGGATGTTTGGAAAATAGGTTTTGGTTAAAGCTTCAATCACTTTGCATTGTTGAAAATCTTTCAAACCTAAATACACTTTATCGGGTTGTATAATGCTGAAAAAGCGATGCACCACTTGCACCACGCCATCAAAATGACCGGGACGTTTAGGGCCTTCGAGCACTTCGTTCAGCATGCCTAAATCTAAATCGACATGGGCCAAGCCTTCTGGATAAATATCATTGACTGCAGGTATGTATACCGCATGGCAACCTACAGATTCTAAAAAGGCAATGTCTTCGTTGGTGGTAATTGGATATTTTTCGAAATCGATGGCATTGTTAAATTGTTTGGGATTTACAAAAATAGAAACCAAGGCCAAGTCGTTTTGTTCAAGGGCTTTTTTAACCAAGGCAAGATGACCGCTGTGCAAGGCCCCCATTGTGGGCACAAAGCCTAAGCTATGCTGTTCGGTCTTCTGCAAATGCAACCATTCCGATAATTCTGTATGTGTTTTAAATATGAACAAAATGTAAGGTGCAAATTAAATCAATTGCCTGAACATAATTTTCAACTAAAGATTTAATTATACCAAATGTATAAGATTCTGAACTACCAGCGTTTTATGGTGACACTGAATTTACTTTTTTTGAATTTATAAGTTTTAGTTCTACTGTATGGTTTCTTGCCAAGGAAATTAATGAATTGCACCATGTAGAGAATGACAATGATTAGGAGAAAAAAAAGCAAATTATTGTTTAAATATTTTGTGAGTTGAGAATTGATTGTCTCCCATTGTTATTTTGACAATGTACAAACCATTTTCAAAGCCATGCATATCAATGGTATTCATTTTATCTGTGTATTTGGTTTGATAAACGAGGGCGCCTAAAGCATTGTAAATGGCGATGTTCAATGGTTCATTGGCTTGCAAAGTTTCGATGCTTAATTGCTTGCTTACTGGATTCGGAGACAATAATACTTTGGGGTTTTTATTGATTGACTTTACAGAAATGGTATGCAGAATGCTGTCCATGCTATTGCATGACGCGCGTTTAGAGAAATGTAATAAAGGTTGACTTTGCCATTGTAAAGCTTCGTTTTGATTGCAAAGGCCTAATAAATTGTTCCCGTGTTCAAAGAAAAAATGTTCCCAATATGCTATGCCTGCCTCTAAACTACCGATGCGATTAACGAAGCGAAAGTTGCGCGGATAAAGGCTCAAAGCTTTGGTAACCGTGACATACTGAATGATGAAACTATCCTTTCCAATCACTTCGTTTTGCACACTGTCAATTCGCAAGGAATCGATATAACTATAACCCTTCATATAATCGCCAGCCTTTAAATTGAAATCATAGATAAGCGAAAAGCTAGAATCGGGATGGGTTTGGTAATAAAACCGATGCTTGTGAACCATTAATTTAGTATGCCTACTTGAAGAAAAACGGTAATAATTGGCACCATTGACCGAAGAATCCAAACGAACCGTATCGGTCCTGCTAAAATAATAGCGAATACCTGCATCATCTTGGTATTCTAAGAAATAATACACCATGCTATTGGGCAAAGCGGTTTGACTAAACAGCTTAAAAGAAATAAAAAAGCAGACAACAAGGAGTGTAAATTTTGATTTCATAAAATTATAGATGGTTATAGCTTTTAACTTAGACGTATGCTTCGGTCAAATTGTGGCAAAATAGTTCAACTATTTTACACTTCTACACTTATCGTCATAGTACTTTTCACTTTACTGATGGTTTCAATTAGCGAATGACTTTCTTCGACCCCATTGCCAATTACCAACACATCAGCACCAGCGCGGTAAAGGTTCAACGCTGTTTGTGCCGAACGGATACCACCACCAATAATCAATGGCAATTGCACATTCGACTGTACTTTGTTCACCATGGTTTCGCTAATCGAATGGTCGGCCCCACTGCCTGCATCCATATAAATACATTGCATGCCCATAAGTTTACCTGCCAATGCTGTTGCCACTGCAATGTCAGGTTTGTTCGCAGGGATTGGTTTGGTATTGCTTATATAAGAGACACTGGTTTCTTTGCCACCATCGATTAATAAATAAGCAGTGGGCACTACTTCTAAATTCGAAGCGGCCAATTGAGGCGCTGCTACTACTTGTTTGCCGATAAGGTATTCAGGATTGCGACCACTTAGTAAAGATAAAAATAAAATCCCATCCGCTTGTTCATCGATCATGAATTCGTTGCCAGGAAAAATAAAAACAGGCAGCGAGCAATTGGATTGTATAGTAGAAATGGCTTCGGACAAAACACCAGAGGTAACCAAGCTGCCACCTACAAAAATAAAATCAACTTGTTGTTTTTGGCAGAGCTGTGCAATTTGACGAACACTTTGAATGGATTGGTCGGGATCAATTAATACCGCCAAGGCCTTTTTATTTTGTTGTTTCAGTTGTTGAAGCTGTTGAATAAAGCTAATCATTGTATGTAATTATATACCAAGCGTTCAATTGGTATAGGGCAAATCTACAAATTATCGGTTTAAATAAATAGAAATTTGAACAGAAGGATCTTCTTTACGCCATTTAACTTTTTTGAAATAGATAAAAAGAATAATCGAATTTCATTCAAAACGAAAAAATGCGAGATGACAACCAATAATTTACAACCCCTTTTTAAGGGTAAAATGATGCTGTGATTAGGTCTTCAAAAACGACCAAAAAAAACGACCATTTTAAACTACACCCGCACTTCGATTTTTTCTATGTTTTTATAGTTGTTTGCAATTTTTATTTCTAAAATTTTTGTGGTAAATTTGTAGGAGATGCTTCAACAAGGCTAGCTTCCACAAGGCTTTCAGGTGGCGGTTAGAAGATAGTAGAATTTTGGAAAGTTCAAGAAAAATTTTTCACTTTTTTGTTTTCAACATTGTCAAATTAGCGTCATTAAAGGGATATTCAATTTATGTGGAAAAGTCCATTTCATTTTGTGCATTGAATAGAGATAGTTTTGAAGGACCTCTAAGCGGAAAAAGCGAGAGGTCATTTTTATTTTTAGGACAGCACATAACAAAAAAAAAGACATTTAATCAGCATGCAACAAAACCTTGACCAGATGAAAAAGGGTCTCAAATTTGAGAGACTCAACACCAAAGAAGGCGTATCTCCATACGACCAATTCCAATACGAATACCGTACATCGAGTATAAAAAACCCGAATGGCGATATCGTATTCGAAATGAAAAATGTAGAAGTACCTGCTGCATGGAGTCAGGTAGCAACCGATATCGTTGCACAAAAATATTTCAGAAGAGCTGGTGTTCCAATGTCTGATGGATCATTAGGTGGCGAATCAAGTGTTAAACAAGTAGCGCACCGTTTGGCCGACTGTTGGAGACAGTGGGGCGAAAAATACAATTACTTCGCTTCTTCAAAAGATGCACAAGTATTCTACGAAGAATTGGTATACTCAATTCTTGGTCAGCAATCAGCACCTAACTCACCTCAGTGGTTTAACACAGGCTTGCATTCAAGTTATGGAATAGCAGGTAAACCACAAGGGCATTATTATGTTGATCCTGATACTGAAAAATTAACCCGTTCGACTTCAGCTTACGAAAGACCGCAGCCGCATGCTTGCTTTATTTTGTCTGTTGATGATGATTTGGTAAACGAAGGTGGTATCATGGACCTATGGGTACGTGAAGCGCGTATCTTCAAATATGGTAGCGGTGTTGGTACCAATTTCTCTAAAGTGCGTGGTAGTGGCGAAAAATTATCTGGTGGCGGAACCTCTTCAGGGATTATGTCTTTCCTTAAAATTGGTGACAGAGCTGCTGGTGCAATCAAATCTGGTGGTACTACACGTAGAGCTGCTAAAATGGTGTGTCTTGATTTAGATCACCCAGAAATTATGTCTTTCATTAACTGGAAGAAAAACGAAGAAAAGAAAGTAGCTGCTTTAATCGCTGCTGGTTACCCTAGCGATTACGAAGGCGAAGCATATGCAACAGTATCTGGACAGAATTCAAACAACTCTGTGCGTATACCAAATAAATTTTTTGAAGCTTTAAAACAAGATGCTAGCTGGGATTTAGTAGGCCGTGCGGATGGTAAAGTTTTCAAATCAATTCCTGCAAACGAAGTATGGGATGCAATTGGTGATGCTGCTTGGTCATGTGCCGATCCTGGTGTTCAGTTCGATGATACCATCAACGAATGGCACACTTGCCCTGAAGGTGGAAGAATCAATGCTTCTAACCCATGTTCAGAATACATGTTCTTGGATAACACCGCATGTAACTTAGCGTCTTTAAACTTAATGAAGTTTTTTGATGCTGATAAATTAGAATTCGATATCGTATCATACGAATATGCCATCCGTTTATGGACAACTGTACTTGAAGTATCTGTATTAATGGCTCAGTTCCCTAGTCAAGAAGTTGCACAATTAAGTTACGATTACCGTACACTTGGTTTGGGTTATGCTAACCTAGGTGCTTTGTTAATGGTATCTGGTATTCCTTACGACAGCCAAAAAGCAACTGCAATTTGTGGTGCATTAACTTCTATACTAACCGGTCAATCGTATGCTACTAGTGCTGAAATTGCTGCTGTAAAAGGTACTTTCCGCATGTATGAGAAAAACAAAAAACACATGATGCGCGTTATTCGCAATCACCGTTATGCCGCTTACAATACACCTTTGGCATACGAAGGTTTAAGCATTCCTGCAGTCGCAATCGATCCACAATATTGCCCTGAAGATTTATTGAAAGCAGCATGCAATGCATGGGATAAAGCGTTAATGTATGGCGAAAAATTTGGTTACAGAAATGCACAGTCAACTGTAATTGCACCAACTGGTACAATTGGTCTAGTAATGGATTGCGATACCACTGGTATCGAGCCTGACTTTGCTTTGGTAAAATATAAAAAATTAAGTGGTGGTGGTTATTTCAAAATTATTAACCACGCAGTACCTGCAGCACTTAAAACTTTGGGCTATACCCAAGAAGAATCTGATGCAATTATCAATTATGCAAAAGGCCATGCCACTTTAGCTGGTGCGCCTGCATTGAACCACGAAGCTTTAGTAGCAAAAGGATTCAATGATGCTGACATCGAAAAAATTGAATCAGAATTATTAAGAGCCTTCGATATTGACTTCGTATTTAATGTATTCACATTGGGCGAAGCAACCATCGAAAGATTAGGTTTCACACCTGCACAATACAACCACGTTGATTTCAATTTATTGAGAGCTTTAGGTTTCAAAGCAGCAGAAATAGAAATTGCAAACGAATATGTAACTGGAACAATGACCATAGAAGGTGCGCCATTCTTGAAAGAAGAACACTATCCAGTATTTGATACCGCTAACAAATGTGGTAACAAAGGCACCCGTTTCTTACATGCCCACTCACACATCCGTATGATGGCTGCAGCGCAACCATTCATTTCAGGTGCGATTTCTAAAACCATCAACTTGCCAAACGAAGCAACCATCGATGATATTAAATCATGCTACGAAATGAGTTGGAGATTGGGTATTAAAGCCAATGCGATATACAGAGATGGTTCTAAATTATCTCAACCATTGTCTAACAAATCTGAAAAGAAAACCGAAGAGGTTGAAGAAACAGTTAGCGATGTTGTAGCATCAGTAGAAAAAGCAGTTGGTGTTTCAGCAACTACACGTGTTGAAGATTTAACACCAGAGATTGTATTAGAAGCAGCACGTTTAATCATCAATAGCAATAACCCTGCATTTAAACAACAGTTATCAAATATTGCAACCCGTAAAGTATTGCCAAATAAACGCAAAGGCTTTACCCAAAAATCAAAAATTGATGGCAATACAGTGTTCGTAAGAACAGGTGAATACGAAGACGGTACCTTAGGAGAAATATTTGTGGACATGCACAAAGAAGGTGCTAGTTTCCGTTCATTGATGAACTGTTTCGCTATTGCAGTATCAATCGGTTTACAATACGGTGTACCTTTGGAAGAATACTACGAGAAATTTACTTTCAGCAGATTCGAACCAAGTGGTATGGTAGAAGGACATGCCAACATCAAATCTTCTACTTCTGTAGTCGACTTTATTTTCCGTTTGTTAGGCTTCGAATATTTGAACCACCAAGACCAATTGCATGTTAAGCCAAAAATTGCTGATGAGATGCCAATCCAACCAGCTTATAACTTAGCACAAAATGAAATTAAAGAACCAGTAAGCAGTACCGAAGTTAAACCAGCACCAGTTGCACACGGTCATAAAGTACATGCTACAGTAAAACCTGCCACGCCTCCAACAATGGGCGATGCACCAGCTTGTAAAAGTTGCGGTAACATCACCGTGCGTTCTGGCACATGTTACACTTGCTTAACTTGTGGAACTACTAGCGGTTGTTCATAGTATTTAAGATTCACACAACACTATAAAAAAAAGAAGGGACTGCAGCAATGCAGTCCCTTTTTTGATGTCCTTTTTATTTTAGGAGCTGCGTTGATGAAGGCCAAATTGCAATTTTGATGCACTGCGTTAAGGTGGCATTACTTGAATGTTATATATGACAATCATTAGGTTATTTAATGACGTCAGTCATACCTAAGCAGGTGCTTTGGGGCTAATTTTGCCCTCACCTACTAAACAGAATTGTAGTTTTTGTGTCATAATTCAAAACTTAACACAATAATTTTGTCTAAAAGGTATTAGAATTAAAACAAACACTATGAAAGGAAGGTTTCTTGTATTATTGATGGCTTTGGGTGCCATTTCAGGTTTAAAGGCTCAGGACTTATTGGTATTCGGTGGTTTGAACAACAACCGTTTTTGCGATTATAAAAGAGATAATAACCAATTTAGCACCTTTTATTCAAGTCTGAAGGGAACCAATTTTGGTATTGGCTTAGACAATGTTAAAATCGCCAAACACAACTTCTTATTTACCCTTAGAGCATCTGCTTATAATGGTTATGTTTATACCACTACGCGTCAAGTCGAAGCAGTTACAACCACTGGAATTGAACTTAATAAATCCATCATTGGTTTAGGTATTTATCCATTTAATTTTAAAATCTTAGACAATCATTTGGATTTTAGTTTTGGTGTAGAAAGCAATGTCTTACTAAAAACCAATTTAAAGGGCTACCGCACCACGGTTTCTACAATCGATAAACCAACCATCAATACCATCATTGATAACAGTTCGAAAGGCATGGTCAATCAGTTTGGCATGTGCTTGTCTGGGCGTTTGGCTTACCGTTTAAAAATTAAAAACGATTTGTACCTAGTACCACAATATACTTTTTACTGCGGGCTTACCAATGAGCTAAAAAACATTGAAGCCAATACCAAATCGTACAGACATTTAATTGAAATTGGTTTAATGAAAAATATTTTTTCAAAGTAATTCTCTCCAACCAAAAGTGTAGTCATTTTTGGAGCGCACTTTCGATTGTTATTAAGATTCATTTTATTGTTTGTGATTGCCAATGTAAGTTTGTTACATGAAATATAATTGTGCAATACTATTTCAGGTTAAGCTGCTTTTGTTATTATTAGCATTGCTGTTTTATAGTCAACATAGCTTTGCTATCCTAACACCTGTAGTCGATTCAATACCTTTAAAAGATGGCAAAAAAATGGCCATCGATATTTACAAACCTGTGGGTATTACCAAAGGTCCTGTGATTCTAGTGCAAACACCTTATAACCGACAGTTGTATAGATTTGGTTTGCCATTGGGCATAGGCAACAATTTAAATAGCAGCAATTATATTTTAGTGGTGGCCGACTGGCGTGGCTTTTATGGTTCAAAAAAAGCAGCCTATCTTGGCAGTCCAACCATAGGCGACGATGGCTATGCAGCAGTTGAATGGATAGCCGCACAAACTTGGAGCAATGGCAAAGTAGGCACTTGGGGCCCATCTGCATTGGGCAGAGTGCAATACCAAACAGCCGCTAAAAATCCACCGCATTTAACCTGTATCTGTCCTTTGGTGGCTGCGCCACAATATGAGTACGAAGAGTATTTTCCGAATGGCGACTTAAGAACAGAGTATGTGCAACAACTCGATCAATTGGGTTTTGGATTATCAAAAACATTAATGGCCCATCCTTATTACGACAATACTTGGTCGTTTGTAGAAGCCGCCAATAATTATCCCGATAGCATACGCGTACCTTGTTTTATGATTGGTGGTTGGTACGATCATACCATCGAATTTATGCTGCCATTTTTTAATGAAATAAGAAATAGCACCGCAACTGCAGTGAAAAATAAACATAAAATTTTGGTGGGTCCATGGGTGCATGGTGGACATGGCATTGCACAAGTTGGGAGCACCTTACAAGGCGAATTAAATTATCCAAACTCATCGGGCTGGAACGATTCTTTAGCCTTACAATATTTCGATTTTTATTTAAGAGGACAGAACAATGGTTGGGATGCCAATGCCTTTGTAACCTATTATCAAATGGGTGAGAACAAATGGCAGAATAGCGCGACATGGCCATTAACAGCGACATCTAACATTGAATTTTATTTACACAAAGATGGCAGTTTGGACAATGTTAAGCCAACCGTAAGTGGCGATAGTTTAAGTTATAATTACAATCCTTCAGATCCTTCGCCCACCATTGGTGGCAGTACTTTGCGCAACGATTTGGTGCAAGGGCCTTACGATCAAGTGGCCAAGGTAGAAAGTAGAAATGATATCTTAATTTTTAGCACAGCAACTTTGAGTAAAGATGTGGTGTTGAAAGGCAGTGTAAGCATTCATTTAAAAGTGTCATCCGATAAATTAGATTCCGATTTCGATGTGCGCTTAACCGATGTGTATCCAGATGGACGCTCAATGTTGGTATTAGACAAATGCATGCGCATGCGTTTTAGAAATGGCAACACCTTGGCTTTAACAGCCATGATGGTGCCAGGCAAAGTGTATGATTGTGAATTGGAATTGCCCGCCACTTGTTTAACCTTTTTAGCGGGTCATAAAATTAGATTGGATATCAGTTCTTCGAATTACCCGCGTTTTAATCGCAACATGAATACAGGGGGCACCATGTATCCTGGCAATAGTTTAGATTCATTGGTGAATCCAGTAACGGCTAAAAACAGCATTTATGTTAACAGTGTGTATGCCTCATCGATGACCATGCCTTTGGTTGGGTATAGCAGTGGGATACAAAATTCCATAGCGACCTCAACTTTTTCTTTGTATCCGAATCCAACAAGTGCGTTCATCAACCTTGATTTACCAGATCAAAAATTGCATTACACCATTAAAATTTATAATGCGATGGGTGCGTTAGTTTATACAAAAGCACTCAGTGCTCAGAACAATGCACCAATTGGCATTGCGCATTTGGCGGCAGGTGTTTATGAGTTACAGTTGAGTGATGGACAGCAGGTGATGACGCAAAATTTTGTGAAACAATAAGGTTCAATTATTTTGCAATGAAATAGCGTTATAGACAGGTAATAAATTAGAATTTTGAAATTAATCCTCATTTTATACTTGCTGATAGCCCCTTTATTTATGGTGGCTCAACACGCAACAAATTGGGAGAAAAAAAAGGCGGTGTTTCTTGAAATTGGCGGCAGTGGTGGTATAGGTTCTCTTAATTTTG
This sequence comes from Bacteroidota bacterium, assembly GCA_947450015.1. Classification (GTDB taxonomy): domain Bacteria; phylum Bacteroidota; class Bacteroidia; order NS11-12g; family UBA955; genus JABMMZ01. Next base: position 10,553 of record CANFUB010000061.1, read on the forward strand.
AAAAATATTTTTTTAGAAAAAAAAGCACCCAATTCACATGGCGAGCAGGCTTAAGTTTGGCCCCAATCGATAAGAACAATGGGACAGGCATCGTATGTCCTTTGATGATTAACGCATTAATTGGCAAGGCATCACACAAACTTGAATTGGGTATTGGACAAGGCATCACGGTGACCACCAAGGGTCAGTTTTTTGCATTGACTACTGGGGCCATTGGCTATCGCTATCAAGCAGAGACAAAAAAATGGTTTTACCGCATTACCTATACACCGCTTATCTCGTACCTTGTCGACTTTCAAATGCAACACTGGGGAGGCATTAGCATTGGTTATAATTTAAATTGCAAAACAAAATGAGAAAGCAATTCATCTGGTGTTTTTTAGCTTGTATTGTTTTTAATAGTTGTAAAAAAGAAACCTATTTTGATGGGCCCAATTTTTTTCAAGACGACTTTGAGGCCTATACAACATTGAGCGATTTACTATTGCCTGATGATCAGTTTTGGTCGTTTACACAGCAAACGCGGAGCGATAATTTTATTGCACTGGATACTACTAAAAAGCACTTAGGCAATAAAGCCTTAAAATTCTTTGCAAAAAAATCAGATAGTGAAGGAGCTTCAAAAGCAAGCATCGCAAAACACAACATGGCCTTTTGGGAAGGCGAAACGGTGCGACTAAGTGCATGGTATTTTATTGAAGGCACCCAAGCACTTGAATGGCTGTTCTTAGCAGATTTAGAAGAACAAACCGCCATTGGTGCTGGTCCTGGAATGCGATTGGCATTGGTCGATAATCAATTAAGAGTTGAGTATAAGTTTAACGAAAAAGATGTCACACAACCCAAAGGCGAAGCCATTGATTTTCCAAGAAACCAATGGGTGAATTTGGTATGGGAAATTAAACTTTCTCAAAAAGAAAAAGGAGAAATTAAATTATGGCAGGATGGACAGCTTATCATAAATGGAAAGAAGAAGACAACCTTGCCAAAAGATATTTTGTATTTTCAGCAAGGAACCAAAGGGATGTACAGTAGCTGCGAGGTAGGGATTAC
>CANFUB010000062.1 GCA_947450015.1 Bacteroidota bacterium
ATAAACTTCTATGGCTGCATAAAAGTCGCCCTTGTAAAATTGCGCATTCCCCATTTGCAAATAGCTATCATCAACCCATTTGCTTTTACTGTGCTTGTCAATGATGTGAGAACATTTTTTTAGCACCTCATCCATTTTAGAACTATTGCCTTTTAAAGAAGCTTCATCTCCAATTGGATAGAGTGATAGAATGTCTTTGAAATTATCTTTGTAAGCTAAGTAGGTGTTATCTTCGGCTTCCGTAATTAAGAGACTCGCATTGTAATAATAGTTATAATGAGAAACTGTGTTATGCCATATTTTCGAAAGCACAGATTGTGCTTTGCTTGTCGCGGTAGAACAAATTAGGAATATTGCTATTATTTTTAAACGATTCAAATTTTTCTTGTTTATTTGTATGTAACTTTGAAAACGCAAATTTATTATTTGCAAAGCACATTTTTGACATGGAAAAGAAACAAGAGAAAAGAAAATTACTTTTAAAGTTAAAAAACAAGTACCGCTTGTTAATAATTAATGAAACGAATTTTCAAGAAAAGACCTCACTAAGCCTCTCTCCAGGAAACGTATTGTTAGTGGTATCAGCCGGTTTGCTATTGTTCTCCTTAATTAGTTGGGGCGTTTACACTTTGTTCCCTACTGTCAAAGATTATGCACCAGGCTACGCACAAAATTTTGACGGAAAAATGAAAAATGATGTGCTGAACAAACTAAATAAGTTAGAAAACAAGCTTTCAATTGCCGAAAAAAGGGAATTGGCCATGAAACAAATTATCAATGGGGAGGATGTAACGGCTTATGATTTGCCTTATAAAGCCGATAAAAGCAGAACCGTTGAACTTGAAATTAACGAAACCAAAGCAGAAGGCGATAGGGTTCAAAACGCGACTTCAATTATTGAAAGTGCTAAGCAAAAGGAAGAAAAACAACGACCAATGGTGAATACAGGCGTTGCAGATTTTAGTCCTGAACAAGATTTATTGGGCAGCGAATTTCTTTTTTTTACACCTGTTAATGGCACAGTTGCTAGCACCTTTAATTCAGCAAAGGCACCTTTTATAGAGATTGTAACAGAAGGTGAAGAATCTGTGAAAGCGGCCATGGATGGAACAGTCGTTTTCAATGGATGGACACCTGAATATGGCTATATCATTAGCATACAACATCAGAACAACTGGTTGTCAACCTACAAACAAAATGGCGTTTTGTACAAAGAGATTGGTGCATTTGTGAAAGCTGGCGAAACCATTTCTTTAGTGGGTGATGCTGGGAATAAAAGTAAATTAAAAGGACTCAAATTCGAACTTTGGCACAATGGGGTTGCAGTAAATCCTTTAAATTATATTTCTTTTTAATATTATTGCAGAACAAATGTTGAATAAAAATAACAAATCCGATAATAACCAAGGGTCGGCCTTAAACATGATAGGCACGGGTACACTTGTGAAAGGTGATATAACCTCTGACGGTGATTTAAGAGTGGATGGCAAAATTCATGGCAATGTTATTTCAAAATCAAAAATTGCATTGGGCGCAAGTGCCGAAATTCTTGGCAATACCATTGCTAGAAGTGCCGATATTTCTGGTAAAATTGATGGTGATGTTGAAATTGCTGAAACTTTGTTTTTAAGAGCCACCGCTAAAATCAATGGCAACATTAAAACCGCCAAAATTATCATCGAAAGCGGTGCAGTGTTTAATGGCAATTGCTACATGCACAAATCCAGTGATAAAACTGTTAGCTAATTAATTCTCCGTGCAAAAAAAAGCGCCACTTTCAGATTATGGCAAGTATTCATCTATTGCTATTCAAATGGCAGCCATTATTACAATTCTGACATTTGGCGGAAACTATTTGGATAAATTTTTAGCAATTAAATTTCCTGTCTTCACCCTCATTGGTGTATTTCTTGGCATTTTTACGGCCATGTATTATATAATTAAAAAACTATGAAGCCTCAAAAACTACAAATCTATTTAGCAACGGTTGTTTTATTGTTGATAGCCCTTGTTCTGCCAAGTGGAAAATTCCTTTGGAATGATAAATATTGGATCATGGGCAGTATTTTAATTTTCTTGTTCAATACCTTGTTTGCCATGCGTAAAATTTCAGGTGCCGTAAATGTTTCTCAATCGAAATTCAACGCAATCTATTTTGGGTCCATGGGATTGAAAATGATTTTAGCATTAATTTTTATTATTATCTATCTGAATATAAGTGTAATACCAAATAAATTCGCAGTCGTTTTTATGCTTATTACATATTTTATTTACACAGGCTTTGAAATTCAATTTATCCTTTCTAAATTGCGCACCAATTCAGAAAAAGATAAAAATGGTGAAGATGCCCGAAAATAAAGGACTTTTAATTTTAAGTAAGTTGCAATTATTTGTTCTGATTTCTGTTTTTACGCTTTTTTCACCCGTTTTTTCCTTTGCGAACGAACCAGTGAGCGAACATAAAACAGAAGTTAAAGCCGATACGACAGTTGCTCACGAAAATCATGAAATAAGCGCTACTGAGCATTCTGCTGAGGGTCATGGTGAACAGCACGGTGAAGCTGAAGAAGCTTTCAACCCTGGTAAAATGATCCTTGATCACGTGAAAGATGCACACGATTGGCATATTCTTGATTACAACGGTCACCCAATAGGCGTTCCACTTCCAATAATTTTATACGACAATGGATTGCATGTTTTCTCTTCAGCAAAATTCGAACACGGTCATGCAGTAGTTGAAAGCAAAGGCAATTTTTACAAATTACACGACGGTCATATTTACAAAACAGATGCTGCTGGCACCATTGAAATTGGTGAGAAGAAAGCAGTAATGAATGCTAAACCAATGGATTTTTCTATCACTAAAAATGTGTTAGCTTTACTAATTGGTGCGGCTTTAATGTTGTTTATTTTCTTGAGTGTTGCGAAAGCATACAAAACACGTGGCAAAGCAGCACCCAAGGGTTTACAATCTTTAGTTGAGCCACTGATTGTCTTTTTAAGAGACGAAGTGATTAAGCCTTCAGTTGGTAAACACTATGCGCGTTTCTTACCTTTACTATTAAGTATTTTCTTCTTTATCTTTATCAATAACCTAATGGGCTTAATTCCAATTTTCCCATTTGGTGCTAACTTAACAGGTAATATAGCGGTTACCATGATATTGGCTTTAATTGTTTTTGTTGTTGTTAATTTCTCTGGCAACAAACACTATTGGAAACACATCTTCATGCCCGATGTTCCTGTTGGCTTATGGATCTTATTGATTCCAATCGAAATCATTGGTGTAGTATTAAAACCATTCGTATTAATGTTGCGTTTGTTCGCAAACATTACCGCTGGTCACATTATCATCTTAGGTTTCTTTAGCTTAATCTTTATCTTCGGTCAAAAGAGTTTAGGCGCAGGTCTTGGCGCATCTGTTTTATCAGTTGCCTTTACCTTGTTCATGAGTGTATTGGAATTGCTAGTAGCATTTTTACAAGCTTATGTATTTACCTTGTTAACATCGTTGTACATTGGTTCAGCCACCGAGGAGCACCACCACGCAGAAGATCATCATTAATCAAAATAAAAAATCAAACAAATAAAAAACCCCAAATAATATGTCAATTTTACAAATTTTATTAGAAGCAGTATCAGCCGACCCATCTAGATTAGGTGCAGCTATCGGTGCAGGTTTAGCCGCAATCGGAGCAGGTATCGGTATCGGAAACATCGGTAAAAGCGCTTTAGAAAGCATTGCCCGTCAACCAGAATCAACAGGTGATATCAGAGCAAACATGATTGTTGCTGCTGCACTTGTAGAAGGTGCGGTGTTCTTTGCTATCGTACTTTGCCTTTTGATATTGTTCGTTTAATAACAACGATACCACAGATTAGCAGGGGAAATAACATCCCCTGCTGATTTTACATTAATTAAAAACAAATAAAAAAATGGATTTAGTATTACCCGGTTTAGGTCTTACCTTTTGGATGTTATTGGTATTTGGCTTGTTAATGTTCTTGCTTAAGAAATTCGCATGGAAACCAATTTTAACTGCTTTACACGAAAGAGAACACTCTATCGACGAAGCTTTAAAATCGGCTGAAGTTGCACGCGAACAAATGGCAAAGTTGAACAGCGATAACGAGGCTTTGCACAAACAAGCAAGAGAAGAGCGCGACCAGATATTAAAAGAAGCTAAGGAAATGAAAAACGAAATCATTGCCGAAGCTAAAAAGTCTGCTGAAGAAGAAGGCAAACGCATGATTCAAAGAGCCACTGAAGAAATTAGCAAGCAAAAGCAAAATGCAATTGCCGAGTTAAAAGGTCAGGTAGCTACTTTATCTGTAAACATTGCCGAAAAACTAATTAGCAATCAATTGTCTAATAATGCAGAGCAACAAGCTATCATAGCGAGTCAAGTTAACAACCTGAACAACAATCAACAAGCGATCGCTTAATCAATGTCAGAAATTAAAATAGCCAATCGATACGCACAAGCGCTGATTCAACAAGCCGTTGCTGATAATAAATTATCAGTAGTTGCAGATAATATGCAGACACTTCTCGATACTTGCGAGTCAAGTAAAGATTTGAGAAATGTTTTGTCAAATCCTATTATTAACGCTGATCAGAAGTTGGTGGCTTTGAAAACTATTTTCAAAAATTTTGATGCATTAACCATCAATTTGATTGCACTGGTTTGTTCTAAAAACAGAGAAAATGTTTTAGCAGAAATTGCTGAATCATTCTTATCTGCTTACAGAGCGCATCAAGGGATACAGAAAGTAAATATAGAATCTGCAGTAGCTGCAGATGAGCAAACCATACAAAGTATTAAACAATTTGTAATGGATAAAACAGGTGCAAAATCAATTGAATTGCACAGTAGCATTAATCCTTCCGTAATTGGTGGATTAGTAATCAAGTTTGGAGACAATTTGCTAGATAGCAGCATTGCCGCCAAATTAAGAAACCTTAAAAAAGAATTAAACATCGCATAAAATAATAAATCATGGCAGAAATTAGACCTGATGAAGTTTCAGCAATTCTGAAACAACAGATAACAAACTTTAAAACAGAAGCCGAACTAGAACAAGTAGGTACTGTGCTTCAAGTAGGTGATGGTATTGCCCGTATCCACGGTCTTACCCAGGTTCAATCAGGTGAATTGATTGAATTTGAAAATGGCATGAAAGCCATTGTATTGAACCTTGAAGAAGATAACATTGGTGCCGTATTGTTCGGTAGCAGTACTTTAATCAAAGAAGGCGATACCGTTCGTAGAACTGGTAAAATCGCTTCGATTAATGTAACCGAAGGCATGTTAGGCCGTGTTATCAATACCCTTGGTGAGCCAATTGATGGCAAAGGTCCTTTGACAGGCGAAATGTACGAAATGCCTTTAGAGCGTAAAGCACCAGGTGTATTGTTCCGTGAGCCAGTAAAAGAGCCATTGCAAACAGGTATCAAATCAATTGATGCAATGATTCCAATTGGTAGAGGTCAACGTGAGTTGATCATCGGTGATAGACAAACAGGTAAAACTGCTGTGGCTATCGATACCATTATCAATCAAAAAGAATTTTACGAAAAAGGTAAACCAGTATATTGTATTTACGTTGCCATCGGTCAGAAAGAATCTACCGTTAAGCAAGTGGTAAAAACTTTAGAAGAAAAAGGTGCTATGCCATATACTGTGGTATTAACAGCTTCTTCATCTGCTCCAGCACCATTGCAGTTCTTTGCGCCTATGGCCGGTGCTGCGATCGGTGAATTCTTTAGAGACAGAGGTTTGCCAGCTTTGATCGTTTATGACGATTTATCTAAACAAGCGGTGGCTTACCGTGAGGTGTCATTGTTGTTAAGACGTCCACCTGGACGTGAAGCATACCCAGGTGACGTGTTCTACTTACACAGTCGTTTGCTTGAGAGAGCTTGTAAATTGAACGCTTCTGATGCCATTACACAAAACATGAACGACTTGCCGCCTTCATTGAAAGGTAAAGTTAAAGGTGGTGGTTCATTAACAGCATTACCAATTATCGAAACACAAGCGGGTGACGTATCTGCTTATATTCCAACCAACGTAATTTCAATTACCGATGGTCAGATATTCTTGGAGTCTAACTTGTTTAACTCAGGTGTTCGTCCTGCAATTAACGTAGGTATCTCTGTATCACGTGTGGGTGGTAATGCACAAATTAAATCAATGAAGAAAGTAGCTGGTACTTTGAAATTAGACCAAGCGCAATACCGTGAATTGGAAGCCTTTGCTAAATTCGGTTCTGACTTAGATTCTGCTACTAAAGCTGTATTAGAAAAAGGTTCACGTAACGTGGAAATTTTGAAACAAGGTCAGTACGCACCATTGAGAGTTGATCAACAAACTGCTATTATCTATCTTGGTACCAAAGGTGCTTTGAACAGTGTTCCAGTAAATAAAGTAAGAGAATTCGAAGCAGAATTCTTAGACATTATGGAGCGCAAACACAAAGATACTTTGAACAGTTTAGGTGCTGGTAAAATCGATGATACCATTACTGCCACTCTAGAGCAAGTTTGTAAAGAATTAGCTGCTAATTATACCGCTTAATATTTTTTCGTAAAACAACATGGCTAATTTAAAAGAAGTAAGAAGCAGAATAGGCTCTACGATTTCAACCCAACAGATTACCAAAGCAATGAAATTGGTATCTGCTACGAAGTTGAGAAAGGCTCAAAGTGCAATCTTTCAAATGCGCCCTTACGCAGATAAATTAAACAGTATTTTGCAAAATTTGGCCGACAGTGTAGATGACGAAAAATTAGCGAAGTTCTTCAAAACCCCTAAACTTGAAAAAGTGTTATTGGTAGTAGTTACTAGTGATAGAGGTTTATGCGGTGGTTTTAATGCCAATGCAATTAAAAGAGCTAAGTTTTTAATCGAGAACGATTACGCTGAACAAGCAAAAGCCAATAAAGTAGAGTTGTTATTCGTCGGTAAAAAGGGGTACGAAGCTTTGAAAAAGTACAACTTGCCAATGAATACTTCTTTCATGCAAACCTTCGCTAATTTAAATAACGAGAGTGCATTTGCAATTGGTGATTATATTTTAACACAATATTTGGCTGGTACTTTTAATCAAGTAGAAGTAATCTACAATAAATTTAAAAATGCCGCTACTCAGATTGTAACCAACGATCAAATGTTGCCAGTTGGAATTCCAGTTACCAAAAATGCTAAAAACAAAGCTGCTGCAAACGATTATATCTTCGAACCAAACAAGGTTGAGATTCTTGAAGAATTAATTCCAAGAGCCGTTAAGACCCAATTGTACAGAAGCTTATTAGATTCATTTGCAAGCGAACACGGAGCACGTATGATATCAATGGATAAAGCAACCGACAATGCAGGTGAGATTTTGAAACAATTGAAATTGCAATACAACCGTGCAAGACAAGCAGCCATTACCAACGAGATTTCCGAAATCGTGGGTGGTGCAGCCGCATTGAACGGTTAATTCTAAATAAAATAATGATTGAAAACCATTCGCCAAAAGCGGATGGTTTTTTTTTTGATTTTATCCTAACTCGACCCTGAAGGGTCTAACAACAATAGCCTCGGGTAAAACCCCGGCTATTGTTGTAAAACACAGGTATAGAATAATCAGAATATTTTTTTAATTTCACCACATCCAATGAGACTATTATTTAGTTATTTAATAATCGGGTTGTCTTTAAGCCTCAACGCCCAAAACAACTACACCCAATATGTCAATCCTATGATTGGTACTGGTGGACATGGGCACACATTTCCTGGTGCTGCGCGCCCATTTGCCATGGTGCAATTAAGTCCCGATACCCGCATCGATGGCAGTTGGGATGGCTGCAGTGGTTACCATTACAGCGATACACTCATCTATGGCTTTTCGCATACCCACCTCAGTGGCACAGGCTGCAGCGATTATGGAGACATTGCCTTTATGCCCACTTTAGTCAATAAGCCTGTTGAGCCTATTCAAAACGTAGACTTGTTATATTATAATTTCAAGCATAAAAATGAAATTGCAAAAGCGGGCTATTATTCGGTAGTACTTGAAAATGGCATCAAGGTGGAACTAACATCTACAACTCGTGTTGGATTACAACAATACACTTATTCTAAATCAGGTTACGCATGGATTACTTTGAATTTAAAGCATCGCGATGAATTGTTGGAAGGCAAGATTAACCAAATCAACAAACACACCTTCTCGGGCCTAAGACGTTCGAAAGCCTGGGCCGAAGATCAGCTGCTCTATTATTATTTTGAAACCAGTCGAGATGCCGAGCGAATTATCATCAGTAAAAATGAAAAAGGCGAAACCAAAGTTAATTTGGGTTTCAAGGTAAAAGCAGGAGAGAAGATATTGCTTAAAACAGCACTTTCTAGTGTCGATGCCGAAGGGGCCAAAGCCAATCTGCAAAAGGAATTACCGCATTGGAATTTCGAACAAGTAAAGCAAGAATCCAACGCTGCATGGAATACAGAATTGAACCGCATTAAAGCGTATGGTGGCACCAAAGACGAAAAAATAAATTTCTATACAGCACTCTACCATTGCATGGTTCATCCGAATGTGATGAACGATGCGGATGGCCGCTACAGGGGCCGCGACAAGCAAGTACACAAGGCCGAGGGTTTCGATTATTATACCGTGTTTTCTTTATGGGATACCTACAGGGCTTTGCATCCTTTACTCAATATCATTGATAAAAAACGCTCCCACGATTTCATCATGACTTTCAAAGCCCAGTTCGAACAAAGCGGACGCCTACCCATGTGGGAACTATGGGGCAACGAAACCAATTGCATGATAGGTTTTCACAGTGTGAGTGTGATATTGGATGCGTATAACAAAGACGTCATTTCTTTACAAGAATTAAAAGACATATACCCTGCCGTAAAAGCCGAAGCCATGAACAACCGCTTTGGTTTGGATAAATTCAGGGAGAAAGGGTATCTATCCATCGAAGATGAGAGTGAGAGTGTGAGTAAGACTTTGGAATACAGTTATGACATGTATTGTGTTTCTGAAATTGCGAAGGCATTGTCTTTGGCTGATGATGAAAAATACTATGATAAATTAAGTCAAGGTTGGCAAAATGTATACGATTTTAAAACAGGTTTTGTACGTCCGCGCAAGAATGGCGGATGGCTCGAGCCCTTCGATCCTAAGCAAGTCAACAACCATTTTACAGAAGCCAATGCTTGGCAATATTCTTTTGCTTTTCCACAAGATTATGAAGTCGTAAGAAATAATCTCAGAATATCTCAATTGTTTAATGCCGATGCTAAAACCACCGGTAGAGAACAATCTGATATCACTGGACTCGTTGGTCAATATGCGCAAGGCAATGAACCCAGTCACCATATTCCCTATCTTTTTACAACCATAGATTCTACTTCAAAATATGTAAAAAAAATCTGCAATGAACTTTACAAGCCAATAGTTGATGGCTTGTGCGGCAACGAGGATTGCGGGCAAATGAGTGCTTGGTATGTTTTTAGTGCCATGGGTTTTTATCCTGTGAATCCCTCGTCAACAGATTTTGAATTTGGATGGATGGTGTTTGATAGTGTAAAGCTATTGAATGGTAACATTAATGCTACAGTTTATAAAAATGTATTTCCAGATGGACAAGACTATACTAACTCAGATTGGTTTAAGCTTAATGGCAAAAATTCAAACTACTATTTTGGTTATTGTAAAAATGAGGATTTAAGCGATAGGTTATTGAAACAGTATATTTCTGCACCAATAATTGAATCGAATGGGAAGGATGTAATCAGTACAACTCTGAAATTAAAGATAATACCAAATTTTAATTTAATAAATTATGATAGATATTTTAGTAGTCCTATTGATGGGATTTATTATACATTAGATGGGCAGGAGCCGAGTTTGAATTCAAGAAGATTTGGAAGTGATTCTAGTATAATTATTGATAAGAATACAACCATAAAAGCTGTTCATATTTTTCATGGGGGTAAAAATTTAAGTGCTGTGAGTACCGCGCATTTCTACAAACGCCCTAACAACTACACAGTCAAAATTAATTCAACTTACAACAAGCAATACACAGCCGATGGTGATGATGGCTTAATTGATGGTTTGTTAGGCGATACCGATTGGCGCAAGGGCCGTTGGCAAGGGTATCAGAGTCAGGATTTCGAAGCCATTGTCGATTTAAAAGAAGTAAAAGGTATTTCTAAAATTTCAACAAGCTTTTTACAAGATACTCGCGCATGGATTTTAATGCCTAAAAAAGTCATTTACTATGGCTCCGTAGATGGAATTTATTTTGAACCAATACAAACTGTTGAGAATACCATGGCAGATAGTAATTACAATGTGCAGCGTAAGGAATTTGAAATCGCATCTTTAACAAGGCCATACCGATACATCAAAGTAAAAGCCTTGAATTACGGTATGCTCCCCGCTTGGCACCAAGGCGCTGGTGGCGATGCCTTTATTTTTGTGGATGAGATAAGGATTGAGTAAAAGCAAATTTAAAATGCACCAAATTGATTCAATTTAAGCTCATTTTTAATCTGTGAATCTGTGGCTTCCTAATACTGTTTTAATCCCAAATTATTCGGGAAAAAAGCATCCTCAATATGGTACACACTCTCTACATATTGATTGATGATGACCGATAAAATATCATACCGAATCTCAATATCCGTATGGTTATTAATCTCGCAAAAAGCCTCGGCTGCCTGAGCAAATAGCTTTTGTTTTTTATTGCTTACAAAACTTTCGGGTAAGCCATAATGCTCGGAGGTGCGGGTTTTTACCTCGGCAAACACATAGGTGTCGCCTATTTTTGCAATAATATCTACCTCGGCCTTGCCAGCCCTAAAATTAAGGTCAATAATGCTATAGCCTTTGGCCATTAAATGTTCTTTGGCCAATTGTTCGCCTTTCTTGCCAAGTTCGTTGTGTTCAGACATCGTTTTAGTGCCATAAAAGTAAGTTTATTTTTTGAAATAGTAAAACAGGGGTTTCGAAATTTGATGGTTCCAGTCGATAGAATTAATCAACCAAATACTAATTATCGAGTATCTTTGCAGCATGCAAAATAGCCATTTACGCGACCTGGGTTTAATCGATTACAATGCGGCTTGGCAATTGCAAAAAGAGCTTTTTAATTCGGCCATTGAACATAAATTGGCGCAAAAGCAAATGCCCGAAGCAAGCCATACTTTATTGGTGTGCGAGCATCCACATGTCTACACCTTGGGCAAGAGTGCCGAGCAAAAAAATTTGTTGTTAAATGAATCGGAATTGAGCGAGAGAAACATTGCTACCTACAACATAGAAAGGGGAGGGGATATTACCTATCACGGGCCAGGGCAATTAGTGGTTTACCCTATTTTTGATATTGAAGCACTAAAAATGGGTGTCAAAGAATTTGTTTACCGTGTTGAACAATGCATCATCAATACCCTAAAACTTTATGGTATTGAGAGTGAGCGAATCGAAGGCAGAATCGGCATATGGATTGGAAAAGATACCATCAACGAACGTAAGATTGCAGCCATAGGCATTAAATGCAGTCGCTTTATTACCATGCAT
>CANFUB010000063.1 GCA_947450015.1 Bacteroidota bacterium
AAAATAGAAAGCCCCAATTAGTTGGGGCTTTTTTTATGGGATCTTTTATATAAATTTCAACCAAAAAGAATTTATTGTTTTTGGTTGAAAATTGGTGTAACAAATAACCATTAAATGCAATGATTTAAAGTAAATTCTAGAAAAATAAAAACCCCAAATAAATTGTATTTGAGGTTTTTATAAAAAAGAAAAACTAATAAAATTGTCCCGCTGGGACGAAAAATCAGGCTTTTTTGACTTATAATTATTTGATATTAAGTTTTTTAAGTGTTTTTTGTTTTTGCGTGGTTGAAAATTGGTGTAACAATTCTATTTGATTAATATTAATTTATAATTTTAATTAATCTCAAATATTTCACAAATTTCTTAACTAAAAATTCTTAAAATTAATTATTTTTAGTTGTAAATGGTATATGTTCTTAATGATTTAATCGGCTAAAGCAATTTGAATTATGAATAATTTAGATGTATAATGCGAGCTTGTTTGATTCAATGCTTTAATTTAATGGATCAAATTATATTCGCTTTTTAAAAAAAATTACAGGGTTTTAATACATTGCTAAAGCCCTGTAATTTAATCTATATTTTAAATGAACTAAATTATTTTATCAATACCATCTTAGTAATTCCCTTAAACCCTTCGGCATTCACGCTAATTGTGTAAACACCACTTGAATGACTCTCCATATTAATAGTTTCAATATATCTACCCATTTCATTTGGCCTAATGACTTTAGAAAAGACCAATGTGCCAACGATATCATATACTTGAATCGTATAAGGTTTATTAAGTTCAATGCTCCATTCAACAGTAATACTGCTATTGGTAGGGTTTGGATAGGCTTTAATCGTTGAATTTGCTTTAGATTGTACCTGATTTAACTGAGAATTATCTGGGTTATGGTATGGAACTAAATTAACTGGTTCTGGAATTACCGGATTGTCTCTTAATTCATAAATTACACCACCTTCAAGATTATTAGTTTGACCATATTGATAGATTGTTGAATTATAAACGGCATCATCTGGGAACCTGTCATCAATATCTTTGTATGCAAAATATGTTATAAATCCTTCTGCAAAACCAGTGTCGACTGAAATATCACTTAAACATGCAGATGAAACCAAAACTCTAAAAACATTATTATCTATTCTTTCAAATCCTGAATAATGGCTACCCCCTTGTTTCCAAGCGTCCATTAATTTATCACTCAATACAATAAACATATCGGCTTTCGTCAAATACGCAACATCTGATAATTCAACACAGATTTTAGTTGAGGTTAATACATCCTTCATGTTCTTTAGAATTGTAACCCCACCTTCTACCAGATTTCTTGTTCCAATATAATCTTTAAATTTATTACCATTCGTTCTAGTGTTCGTCTGTGGGCCAATAGGAACAATATCTCCTAAATATCTCACCCACAAATTTCGTGTAACTATATTGTTGTTTTTATATACATTTCTTTGAACTGGTTTTACTTCTTTATAAGTCATACCATAATCTGGTTCTTCACAAGTCTCAATCCTTGCTAATAAACAAACTCCTAGTTTTTTGGCCCCAAAATTCTCTGTTTGAGATAGGTTTTTATACCAAATTGGATTAGGAATGTTTTTCCATTCATAATGAATCATTACCGAGTCACCAGGAGCTATTGTTCCAATTGTGATAGGTAAAGTGTTAATTTCTCCACCTTTTGGATACCATCCGCCATTCGGCTGCACATTTATACTATCAGGATTGAAATAATAATTTTGATACTTTCTATCAGTCCAATCATCGGTCCATTTCTCACCAGTAGAACCAATTGTCCAATAAAGATATAATTTACCTCCCAATGCTGGCTGGCTGCCTTTATTTCTTACTAAGGCATGAACATATGTTTTAAAGATTGGGTTTGGTTCAAATACCATCGGACTAGGTTTCTTAGTTCTTATTATATCTGACGCAAATAGATCAACACTTTGGTATATATTGCCTGAATCTGTATAAGGCTCAATACCGTTATCATTCCATGCATCTTTCATCCAATAGTCTTGGTTATTGGCAGATAATCCAGTCACCTTAACATTGGCAGTATCACTATAAAATCCAGTGCCACAATAATTAGTGATTTTGACTCTATATGTCTTTTTATTTTGGCAACTGTTTAAACCAGTTAAAATGAGATTGCTATCTACCCGTCCTTTCATATTAAACCAAGTTTTGCCATTGTCATTAGAACTTTGCCATTGATATGATTTAGAGGAATCGCGGGTAATCTTACACTTCAATGTTAGACTCGTTCCTGATGACAGAACATTGAGTTTATTAGGTTGAGTTAGAATTGTATCCAATGAAGCTCTAGCCCAAACATATACAATATCCGAATAAATATCACCGCAATTACTTACTATCTTGCACCTGACTGAGGTACCGGAACCATAATAATACGCATTGATGGCAAATAACTCCCTTTCTGATTCACCTCCAATGATAAACCAAGTTGAACCTCCAGGGTTTCTATAATACCATCTAAAAGAATATCCAGTATCTCTTTCGTTATAAAATGTAAATTTAAATTTTTGAGTTGATGTTCCATTTGGACATATATAAATACTTTCAGGTTGTTTTTTTATTTTATTTCCCCCTGCATAAATTACATTACTGTAATTAACGCAACTGCCTATACTGGCTTTACGCCTATAGAAATAGAAAGTACCTAAACTACTGGTATGGTTAATACTTTTAAGTGTATCATTGGTGACATTGTTCCAAGAAAGAGAATCAGTACTTCTTTGCCATTGGTATTTGATTCCAGAAATTGTATCTAAGTTCGTGCCAGTTGAAACAATTCCACACAGAGAAAGATTTTTTCCTATGTTGTTTAGCGTGGAGAATGGGGTTACTTGTATTACATTACTTGTATAGGAACATGAGTTTGAGTAAACAATTCTACTGTATTCATAAGATTCATTATAATCATCAGGAAAATAATCGCTGGTTTTATTATAAACTAGATTTGTCCATTCTGTTGTTCCTGTCTTCCTTGATTGCCAAATGTAATTATAGGTACCATCACCTCCGGAAGGATTGCTTCCATAAATAGTATCGTACCCGCAATATTTATTTTGCATGTTGATGGTATTATTCGTTACAACAGATTTAGTGTTTACAGATTTCACTATTGAATCTACGCAACCTTCATAACTTGTTGCAACAAGACTTAATGAACAAGTTGCTTTATTCCATTTTACATTAACATAATTGAAGGTAGAACTACTTTTCAGCACTCCACCGTAGGGTGTCCATTTATATTTATAGTCCTTGTTGTAATATTTTACATTGTACTCAATATATCTAGCAGTATCGCAAATATTAAAGCTACCACTTACGTCTGTACTATCAATTCCAATTTTAATTTTTCTGGTAACTGTACGATTATTAGTTGTAAGGGTAATAGTATATTGACCATGCGAAACAAATGTGTGGGTTGTTTCTAAACCATTTCCGTTTGGACTACCATCTCCAAAGTTCCATACATACGATGCATCACAGCAGATACTTGTCGTTAGTTTTACATTATTACAACTAGTTCTTTCAACTATTATTTCAGGAGTGAGGTTACTTTCTTTTTTGGCATGTAATACATTTGGAAGATTCAACTTAAAAAGTCCTCCCTTATTGCCTTGTTTTGTTAAAAATCCTTTGTATTGAAAACCACAAGCATTTGATTGAGTGGTACTGTTCATCTCATTTGGGTAATTAATAACACTAAGAAAAGGGAGATTTTCATTTCCTATGTAAATTTTATCATTTGGGGCCAACTGAAGGTCAAAACTTACAAGGTGTGGTAATAGGATTTGGTTAACTGGTCTATTAGGATTTGTTAGGTCTTTTTGATAAATGATCTGTTTATTATTCTTAGTATAATATAAAACGTTAGAATTAGGACTGAATGTACAATATTCACCTATTGATGCATTTGTAAGAATTTCCTTTTGAGTAAGTGTTCCAGTCGACTTATCAAAACTAAATAAAACACCTGCACTCATAATCCATCTTCCATTGGGCGATACATTCATCCTACCACTATATGCAATTGTATTGGATGTAAATGTATCAATATGATGGTAAAAAATGCCTGTTTTCTGCACAGAATAAACGAGATGTTTACGTGTTGCATAATCATAAGGTGTTGCTGAATCTACATCATTGTAAAACATTGCACCTATGATGAGCCAATAATCTTGTCCGTTGCATTTAGGAATAGCCATTGCGGTTCCTCCACTCCATAAGGCCGAATTGTTAAGATATTTTAACTTATTTTCTGGTGATGAAGGTGGCGGTAAAATTGGCATATTTACACTATCTGTAAATGGACTTGTTGATCTTTTTACCATCCCGCCCTTACCAGCATCCAAGGCAGTGTCTAAGATGCTGTAGAAAGCACCTACATGCCTATCGGGAGTCAATGTTGTTGGCGGTGCCCCTTCAAAAGTAACAAGGTAATAATGTCTACCGTTAAAATATGGACGCGGGATACTGAGTATATTCATGTTGCCTGGATAACTATTTGGAATCACTAAATTGCCTCGCAATAAAGGATCATGTAATTTATTGAATACTTGAAGAGTAGAATCAATGGCTGAAGGAGTAGTGTAAAAAAGTAATCTTCCTGTTGAGGTACTTTGGCACGAACTACCTACCAAAGTATTAATTGCACTTGGGTTCTTGGAATTTGGAGTATTATCAATAACAGGTGAAGTATTCGTAAAATTCATACCTGCGTATTTACCAAAATACCAATTACCATTTTCACTTTGCAATTTGGTTTTACAATCAAACACCTCGATCAATTCTTTACGAGTATACGCAATTGTATCTTGTCCTTCTTGATTAGTAAGGGTAATGGTATACCGCCCCTTTGATGTAGCTTTCCATGTAAACGTATTGCTAGAATTATAATATGATTGTTGAAATATAGTTGTATTGTTCGCTGCATTTACAATCTTCCAGGTATATCTATATCGGTTAAGATCAAGAGCAGTAAACAAAAATGTGCCTGTATCACAAATTGTGTTTTTATCTACACTAAAAAGTGCCGTGTGATAATTGCATCCGTTGGCACCCGTGGTCTTAATGTTATCTACCTCAATATTATTTGCATAAGAACTCTGCAATGTGCTTTCAATTAGTGTTGCTTGGTCTGGAGTAAACTCACTCATGCAGTCATTCCTGTAACTCATGTAATTTTTCCAAGGGTCTTGTGCATCGTTATCTTCTGAACAAGTATTCAAATCAACTCCACAGAAATAATGAGGCCCATCTTCAGGGCGAGTATCACAACATAAATCTCCTTCAACACTACAAGTATTACTTTGCATACCCGCACAGTTGAACATAAAAGTATGGTAAAGGCCCAAGTAATGCCCCAATTCATGAACAAAAGAATTTCCAGTGCTATTACTGTCGAGATTGCAGGAGCCTGGACAGCCATAAAATGAACCAAACCAATCGTAGGACATTATAATACCTGACGTTCCATCCAATACTCCTTTTGGCAAACCAATACCGTGAACGGATGTTTTACTTGCTCCATCATAAAACCCCTTTACGATAAAAATATTTGTATACTGATCAGGATCCAACTGGTAAGCCTTCATTAAAGCTTTCATATCCACCTCGTTATTTTGACATTTATTATCAGCAACTGTATGGCGAATGATACCACTAAACGGGCTACCATCTGGCATTTTAGTTGCCAAACATAATTGAACACCCACTGGTTGGCCATTTGACATAGTCTTTGCAAATGCTGTATTTAACCAACTTAACTGATGTTGGATTTGTGAAGTGTAAATATTGCTTCCAGTACCTTCACTTTCTGTGCTTAGATGTATGACATGTACCACAGTTGGTAAAATATATTTTGCTTTTGGTGTACTGCTCCGCTTTTGGCTCATATTGTAGAAAGTGCCATAGTTTATTTTGCCATAGTCCATACTTCGATAAGCAATTTGAGACCGAATTAAATTGTGAAGTCTAGATGTATCACTTAGCATGATGGAATCAAAAGAACAAGATACAGACTGGGCTTGTGGTGTGAGTAATCTACTGAGCACCGCCAAAATTAGTAATGCTTTTTTCATATAATATATATTAATTGGGTTTTGTTATAACGAGACACCTGACTTGATTTCAATGTGGTATGAATGTAAAAAGGCATACTGCCATTTCACAATCAACAAGACGGGCTCTGGAAAAGCCTACAATGTATCAAAGCAAAAGGATTATGCTGTAACGGCTTAATCACTATTACTCATTCTACTTTGTGTAAATTTTCCAAATTTGTCTTGGGAACGCGGTTAGTGACTATTTAATATTTTTTTTATGACAAATGTATATTATATTCGTATATAAAATAATTATGTTTGGTAAAAAAACCATTACCTTATCCATATTTCTGGTTATTTGCCTTTATAGCTATAGTCAAAAGGAGTACAGTAGGTGGTATTTTGGGTATAATGCAGGGATTAATTTCAATACAAATCCACCCACTGCATTAACAAACGGATTGTTAAATACATGGGAAGGTTGCAGTAGTTTATGCGACACCAATGGGAATATTGTTCTTTATTCTGATGGGGTCCGTTTTTATAATAAAGATAATACAATCTGTAAAAACGGAAATGATGACCAATTTACGACCTACCTTAATTCGAGTACAAGTGCCTGTGCCATAGTAAAACACCCATTAATATCTAATGAATTGTTTTTATTTCATGCACCGTTAGCAGGTTATGAAAGTGATGGATATAAATACAGTATATATGATATTGCAAATGACACTATTAATCCAAAATATTTACCCTTAATAACTCAAAGCAGTGAAAAAATTGCAGTTATAGACCATCCGAATGGCATTGATAAAATAATAACGATTAAGCAGCACAATAACAATTCTTATTACAGCTATGTATTGACTAAAAACGGGCTTAATACCTGCCCTATTATTTCAAATTCGGGAAGTGTTCAAGGCCCAAGCAGTTCAAGCGGACAAGGATTTATGAAATATTCATTTGATGGCAGTTACATAGCCAATGCAATGATGGGTGACGTTGAAAAGATTCAATTATTTAAAGTTAAAGCAATGGGAAAATTTGAACTTTATTCATCAATCAGTTCCTTATTTCGTTTTGGATATGGTATAGAATTTTCTCATAATAATAAGTATCTCTATTATACGGTTGCTACTCTTGATTCGAGTTGTTTATATCAGTATGAAATTAGTACCGGTAAAAAAATAACCATAAAAAATTGGCCTAACTTGGATAAGCAGATATTTGCATTACAGATGGGGCAAGATGGAAAAATTTATGTTGCTAATCCTGATTCCTTATATCTAGGCGTTATTAATAACCCTGAAAATTATGGTTTGGCTTGTAATTTTGTGTCTAAAGGATTTTATTTAGGAGGAAAAAAGAGTGCCTACGGCTTACCAACTATGAATCAAAGCTATTTTTATGCACCCTCAATTAATTTTAAATATCAAATGGAATGCATTGGAAATAGTATTAAATTGTGGGGGTATGATACATTTTCTGCAAATACTCATAATTGGAGAATCACCAAAAACAAAGCCATTGTGGCTTCCTATAACTCTAAGAATATTTATCATATCTTTTCTGATACTGGAATCTTTGACATTAGGTATATTGCAAGCAATGGAACGAGAAGTGACACTGCTGTAAAATCAATAATGGTCTATTCTAAGATCAATAAACAATTCTTAGGAAAAGATACGGTATATGCAAGTGGCACTTCATTTAGTAAAATTTTGAAAGTACCTTATGGTATGTATTGTCAGCAATGGCAAGATAGTTCTGGCCTTCCTACCTTTAAAGCTGATAAGGCGGGAGTTTATATTTGCAAAGTAACCAATAATGCGTTCTGCGAAGTAACAGATACAATTATTATCAAAGAATGTATAAATAACTTAACTATGCCAAGTATATATAGGAGTAGAGACACATTATATACTTATCAGCAATTGGCGGATAGTTTTGTATGGTTCAGGAATATTATTCAATATAAAATCACAAAAGACGCTTTTATTAAACTTATTGATACTGGTACTTATAGAGTAGAGGCAGCGAAAAAAGATCATTGTAATAGGAGCAGTGCTATTTTTAGAGTCGATAAACTAGGTATTCATTTAATTAGATTACAAGATTTGAGTATTAAACTATTTCCTAATCCTAGCAACGAAAAAGTATTTATACAGTCAGATAATGATTTCAAGTTACTCATCACAGATGTTACTGGTAAAGTGATTTCTGATACTGTAAATGCTAAAGAAGTTACCCTTCCAAAAGGAATATACCTATTTAGGTTTTTGGTGAATGATAATTTGGTTGTAGAAAAAGTGATTGTTTGGTAAACTCGTCCGTACCCAAAACGAAATTTACTAGCTTAAAAACTTCATTAAACCTTGTTAATAATAGTGTTTAGAAAACAGGAGCGGATAGTGGTTGAAAATTGGTGTAACAAAATTTTGGTTGAACAACTTTGCATGCCTAATTTCATAAATGAAATTATTGGCTAATATAATTAGGACTCAAGCATTTGAATTACGTTCAATTTTTTTGGTCCAAAGTTTGAATGACCTGTATTGTCAATTCTTTGGGATAAGATTATCATTGGGTATTCCTTCAAAACAATAAATTTGCATTTAATATGTTATTAGTCTATCAACATCCATACATGAAACGTTTACTATTCTTACTATTCATTATTGTGCAATACAATTGCGCAGTGGCACAACCCAAGCAAAAGCCGCCCGTTAATCCAACCGATAAATACGTTGAAGAAGCTTATTTGGAATACCGCGAACAGAATTATGAAAAGGCCCTTACCTTGGTGAACAAAGCCATAAGCAAGGACAGTACCTATGTTAAATCGTGGGAGTATAAATCGGAATTCGAAAATGCAGCTGGTAATTTTGCAACCGCTGTTAAATGTTGTTTAAAACTCTTAACCCTCGAGCCCGATAATTATTTTAATTATTATAGATTGGCCAATGCCTATCGCAACAACATGCAATACGATTTAGCCAAAGAAAATTATCAAAAATATTTAACAAGTCCTAAGAAGCTCGACCCCCGCAGAATTGCCGATGTGAACAAAGAAATTGCCAACATGGACATCTGCAATAATTTGGTAAAAAATCCTGTGCCCTACAAACCACAAAATATGGGCATATCCATTAATACCAAAGAGTCGGAGTATTTTCCGGGCATGACTTTAGACAATAAGAATTTTTATTTTACCCGCAGAAAACAAATGAATGCCGATAGGGTGCAAGAAGATTTTTATGTATCAACTGCCTTAACCGATAGTACTTGGAGTCCTGCAATGCCTATGCCTTACCCTGTTAATACCAACGAAAACGAGGGCACCATTTCGATTACTGCCGATGGTAAATTTATTTTTTATACTGCCTGCGATCGTGTGAACGACCAAGGCATGCCAAGTGGTCAAGGCAGTTGCGATTTGTATTTCTCAACTTATAACGATGGCAAATGGAGCAAACCCATTAACCTTGGTATCCCAATTAATTCCAATGCATGGGAGTCGCAACCCTCTATCAGCTCGGATGGTTTAACCATTTATTTTTCGAGCCGCAGAGCCGGTGGTTTTGGAGGTGCCGATATTTATGTTTCTAAATTCAAAGATGGTAGATTCGATGTGCCCATGAATTTAGGACCTTTGGTAAATACCCCTGGTGATGAACAAGCGCCTTTTATACACTCCGATGACAATACCCTTTACTTTAGTTCGAATGGTTTATTGGGCTTAGGTAACATGGATATTTTCATGGCTAAAAAAGGACCTGATGGTAAGTTTCAAAAGCCTGTGAACATTGGTTATCCAATTAATACCGGTGGCGAAGAGTTGGGTTTAATAGTAGATAGAAAAGGGCAGTATGGCTATATCACCACCGATAAACCAGGTGGCATGGGCGGTTGGGATATTTATAAATTCCCTTTGTACCCTGCCATGAAACCCGATCCTATTTCGTATGTAAAAGGAAAGGTATTTGATGCTAAAACTTTGGCTAAGATTGGTGCTAAAATAGAGTTAACTGATTTGGCCACTGGCAAAGTAGTCACCAGTATTAACAGCGATAAAATAACAGGTGAATTTTTGGTAATTCTGAATGCGAATAAGAATTACATGTTGAATGTCGATCAAACCGATTACCTGTTTTATTCAGATAATTTCTCTTTAAAAGAAAACAAAAGTTTGGAGCCTTTTATTATCGATGTGCCTTTGAAAAAACCAGAAGTGAATGTGGAGATGAAATTGGCCAATGTGTTTTTCGATGTCGATAAATTTGAGTTGAAAGAAGAGTCGAAAGCCGAGTTAGATAAGTTGGTATTGTTGATGAAAAAATTCCCTTTCATGAAAATAGAAATTGGTGGACATACCGATAACACGGGCGATAAAACAAAGAACATGACCCTTTCCTTAAACAGAGCCAAGGCCGTAAAAGAATATTTAGTTAAAGCGGGCATCGAAATGACCCGTTTGAATGCCATGGGCTATGGCGATACCAAACCCATTGCCGACAATAAAACAGCCGAAGGCAAAGCACAAAATAGAAGAACCGTCTTCAAGGTCATCAGCATCCAATAAATTAGTCTGCTAATTTTGGTCTATAAGATATTGCACCCCGCATTCTGCGGGGTGTTTTTTTGCCACAGTCCCGATAGCTATCGGGACAGATTATTTAAGTATAAAATCGAAAAAATCGCTCAGAATTATTTTGACTAAACGCTATGTTATCGTTGAATTAGTGATGACATATCTTGTCATTTTTCAAAATGGAGACTTATAGTTGCCACAATAGAAATAGCTATCCGCAGGTTATTTTAATTCACTATTAAAAATTATTTTCAATTGGGTTTCATTTCTAAAAAAAAATAATCTGTGAATCTGTGGCTTTATAGCCATACCAAATTAGCTAGTAGGCGTATCCTTAAATGGATTTCTGTTTTGCCAGTCATCGCCCATTTTGTCTTCGAATTTATTAGAGAGAAAATTAACGGCTAAACGTGGCAGTCCGGCCTTTACCCAAATGTAATTGAAATTTTCTACGGCCTTGGCACCCGCACTGGCTTTTGCTTCGCGCGCGGTTCTGCCCATTTCTAATTTTGTATAGCCTTTGTGAATGGCGGTTTCGACACCATCGAAAATAATATTGAAATAAAGATTGTAAAGTGGATTGGCACTGTAATCGAACCCAATATAATGCAGTTCCATGGCTTGTTTTAGTGGGTAGTAAATATGACCGCTAAACGCTAATAGTTTACCATCTTTCAAAAAGGCCACCACTTCAAAATTGTCTTTGAGTTGTTCTTTCATT
>CANFUB010000064.1 GCA_947450015.1 Bacteroidota bacterium
ATACTTTGCTAAGTAGTGAATGGTAAAGTCGACAACAATACCATAGGCAATACTAAATATAATAATCGTTGAAGGCTTTAAACGTATGCCAAAAAAGCCCATGATACCGAAAGTCATAATCAATGGAATTAAATTTGGAATAAGCGATATCACCACCATGCGCCAACTAAAAAACAAAAAGGCCATCATCACTGAAATAATGATCAAGGCAGAAATCATACTTGTTATTAGATTCTCAATCAAATAATCGTTGCCCTTTAAGAAAATGGCACTCGTACCTGTAATCTTAACATCATAGTTTTCTTTAGGAAAAATAGAATCCATTTTCATTTGAACGGAATGCGACAAGACTTTCATTTTTTGAGAACCAATGTCAGCCATTTGTACACTTATACGCGCAACGCGGTAGTTGCTATCTACCATCGATTTTATTAAACTAGCACTGTGCTCCTGCTTTGGTAAATAATCAACAATATTGCTGATGTCGACTACGTTTGGAACTCTATAATAACGTTCATCACCATTGTTCATGCCTTGGTTAGCAAATTTTAAAATATCGACTACTGACATTGGTTTTGAAAATTCTGGATACGCATGCAATTCTTTTTCAAGACGGTTAATTTTTTGCAAGGTCATATAGTCCTTTACACCGCCATCTACTTTGGTATCAATTCTAATTTCAAAAGGCAAAGTGCCTTTCATATTTTTTTCGAAGAATTTTAAGTCTTGGTAAACAGGATCATTTTCTGGTAAATCATCTACTACATATCCTAAATTTTTAACTTTAAAGGATCCATAAATTGACACCACTAACAATACGCTTGTTATCACATAAATCGTTTTTCTTTTATTGTAAGTTAAATAATTGCAATAGTCGAGTACTTTGTTCAATCGCTTGCCATCAAGGTGTTTCGTATGCTTTGGTTTTGGTGGCGGCAAATAACTGTATACAATTGGTATGAATACTAAAGAAACAACATACACCAACATAATGATGATACCTGAAACGATAGAGAATTGATCGAGCATTGCGCTTCCAGAAAAACTGAAAACCATAAATCCTACAGCTGTTGTTACGTTGGTTAGAAACAGTGGTAAACCATTCTTTGAAATCAAACGGGTAATGGCCTTCATTTTATTGCCATGTGTTGTGTACTCTTGATGGTATACGTTTAACAAGTATATACAATTTTGCACCCCTATAATCACCATCAGTGGCGGCAATATGCCTGTTAGTATTGTTATTTTGTAATCTAACATTGCCAAGCAGCCCAATGTTGCAATTACACCAACAATTACTACCACTAAAGACAATAACACAGCACTCATAAAACGGAAAAACAAGAAGATGAATACTGCCGTAATTAAAATAGAAAGGAAAGTGAATATTTTTATCTCATCGGCTACTTTTGAGCTCATGATGGTGCGTACATAAGGCAAACCACTAAAGTGCATTTGACAGCCATGCTTGGCACCAAATTGATTAGCCCTATCGGCAATCGATTTCACCAAAGGAATTCTGGCTTTGCTATCTAATTCTTTCTTTTTAAGTGTTACTGCAATAAGCGTTACATTGCTATCTGGGTTGTAAAGCAAGCCATCATAAAACTTTAAACGTGTAATGCTCCTATGAAACGAATCAACCTCCTCCTGATTTTTAAACCGGGCATTTAAAATGGGTTCTATGGTGAGCTTTTGCAACGAATCGTTGCGCACAAGGTTATAGGCCTTGGCCAATGATACAACTTTTTCTACACCTGGGGTATGTTCTAAATCATTACTTAAATCGTACCAATCATTGAAAAAATCCTTTTTAAAAATATCCTTGCTTTGAACCCCAATCACAAGAATGTTGCCATCCTCGCCAAAGGTTTCTTTGAACTTTACATACTCTATAAAGTCAGGATCATCAGCAGGAATAACCTTTGCGAAATCATAGGTCATTTTTACCTTGGTAGCATAGAATCCAAATACGCCTGTAATGGCCACTAGAGAAATCAGCAACCAAAAGCGATTTCTAATACAGAAAGTTGATAAAGCACTCCACATTTTGCGCAAAAATAAGCAAATCTTTACACCTCCTATAATTAAATTGTGGCAATAAAAAAGGACCAGCCGCTATGGTTGGTCCTTTCAAAATATGGGTTGACTAGCAGCTATACTGCAAATCACTACTTTAATCGTTTCAATTCATCTAATGCCTTGGCATTATTTGGATCGATTTGTAAAATCTTATTGAAGTTTTCTTTTGCCGTTACATTGTCCAATTGGGTAAGCGCCACAAATGCTAGGTAATTGTATGCACTTATTAGGTTCGCACGGTGCTTGCTTGGGTCGGCCGCGGTTAACTCAATGAACTTTTTATAATGCACGATGGCAAAGCCTTTTAAATTGGTTTTATCTTCTTGCTCAACATTCGCTTTAGCTCTCCATAAATAGCCATCTGGTGATTGTGGTTGCAAGTTAACAAATTTAGAAAACGCTGAATCAGCATTTACAAAATCACCACTGCTATAACAACTGCGACCTAAATAATAAAAGTCTAATGGTGAAGCTGTTTTTTGCTTCATTTCAGTGCGTTTCTTATAGGCCAAAGCCGCCTGTTTGTAGCGTTTTGCATTGAATAATACTTTAGCGTACTCTGATTGCAAATCTGCGTCATTAGAGTCTAATTCAACGGCCTTACTGAAATAATTAATGGCATTGGCAGTATCTGCATTGCCAGTAGCAATTCTACCAGAATAAATATAATCCAATGTGATTAATTTTGATTTTTCACAGTATTTCCAAAAGTTTGTCATGGCCACCTTAGCCTCTTTCATCTTTTTTATCTCGCAATTGCTATAAGCCAAAATTCTATAGTAAATAAAGTTGGTTGTATCCTGCTTCGAAAATCCTGACACTTCGTCAACTGCTTTTTGATACTCCTTCAATTGGAATAAAAATCCTGCATAAGTGGCTTTGGCACGGCTATCGTTATTGTTTAAATCGAGGTATTTTCTAAATTCTGCAGTGGCCTTTTCATAGCTTTTAGTAAGGTAGTATAATTCACCAAGCTCTTTGTGCACAAAATCATAGTTTGCATTGATAGCGTTGGCTCTCTCTAAAAATTCAATGGCTTTGGTATAATTCAAAGAAGAATAGAATAGGCGGCCGATTTTAATTAATGCCATTAAGTTATTGGCGTTTTTATCGGTTACCTCTTCGTATTTCGACATGGCTTTACCACCTTCGTGTTGATCTAAAAGATTATCGCCTAATGCTAATTTGTAATAATCTGCATCGGGAGCTAAAAGCGCTGCTTGTTCAAAATAAACTTGGTAGTCTTGCGGTGCAACAGCTTTTGGTTGGTAGCTTAAAAAGCCAGCCTGATAAAATACTTCGGCATCTCTTTTTTTGCTGATGCTGATGGCCTTTTCAATAAAACCTTTTACGATGGCTTTATCAGCGTTGTTGATGATGGCCATTCTCGCTTTGGCAATATTTGCATAAGCATCTGTGCCAGCTTCAGCTTTTAAGTAGAAAAATTTGGCTGAGTCCATCTCATCTAATTTTAAGTAAGCATTACCCAAATACAAATTAGATTGCGCACTTGACTGTGTTTTATTGATAATTAATAAACTTTGTTTTGCCGCCTTAAAATTCTCATTTTGTAAATCGGCCTTTACTTGCTCTAAACTTTGAGCAGAAATACAATTAGCAAAAGTGATTGCTAAAATTAATGTTAGTATATTTTTCATTTCTTATTTCGTGTTAACTATTACCTCGCGCCCTGGAAAGATTGCTGGCACCATGCCACATTTTAAAAACAATCGCTGAGCTTTCGGTTTGAATATATAATTTACAAAAGTTGTGCCCGATTTTTTCTCCATATTACAGTTAAGCAATACGATGGGCATGGTATAGGGGTAATCCTTAGTGGTAATGCTTTCTTGACTGGGATTAACCGTTAATTCTCTATTCGAGGAATCGCTGTATTTTACGGACAAAACTTTTAAACCCTTCAGCATTTCGATGGTCGATTGTGCTTCAATATCGGCAATATATGAAAAGGGAATAATACCAATTGAATAGGCATCGGTTTTTAAAAATTGCAGCAAATCATTTAAACCATTTTTAGAATAAGCAGACGTAAGTTGTTTGTCGCTTAAACCATAATAGGCTTTGAAATATGGTATGGCTTGGCAACTATTGTTCTCAAAAACAAATTGGAATTCCTTAATATTCCCTTTTGTAAAGTAGTCTTTAATTTCGGAGGCATATAGTCTATCTCTTACATTTTCGGTATTGGCCACAAAAACAAATGCATCATGGGCTATCACATATTCCTTTGGTAAAAAATCTTCCTTTTTTTGAAAAAACTGTTTCTCACCTTCTGTTAACTTTCTTTGCAACACCGCACAACTCACTTCATTACGCATCAGCGCTTTTAGTATAGAAGCCTCTTGGAGATACTTAAGTTTAACAATCGGATTCACATAGTCATTCTCATAGGCTTTGCGTTGCTCATTGATTAAAATGGCAAGACTGGTATCGACATAGATTTCTAATGTATCTTTAACAGCAGTTGTTTGTGGCTGTTTTGCATTGTTAGTGCAACCAAATAAAACACTTACTAAAAATGCACTTAACAATATGCTTAAGCATTTATTCCTCATTTCTTAATTCTGCTTTAAAATCTTGAAATGTTCTCAATAAACGATAAGAACCGTAAAGTAACAAAAGAATGCAATAGAGCTCCTTCATACTATTCTCGCCTTGAAAATCGAGGACTTTAGAAAAATAAAGTATGAAAGAAAAACTTATAAATAAAAGATAGATAGCAAACTTGAAGAGATAAGCAGGGTATTCAATTAATTTTTTAAACACGTTTCAATCAATATAAGGCTTACTCAATGGTAAACTCAATTGGAATCTCGCATCTAACACTAACTGAAACACCGTTTTGTTTACCCGCTTTAAACTTGGTTAATTTTCTAACCACTTTAATCGCTTCGGCATCCAATTTAGGGTGACCAGAACCTCTTCCTACTTTTACATCTTCCACTTTACCATCGCCAGTTACAACAAAGTATATGGTTACCATGCCGGTAACGCCATTGTCATATTCATCAGGAGGGTAAACAAGGTTTTCTGAAAGGAAATCATCTAAAGCAGCTTGACCACCAATGTATTCTGGCATTTGCTCAACACGCTCGTAGATTTTATTTCTATCCACACCATCACCGCCTGTTACTTGGGTAACAATTGGTGGCGGATCATCGGTCGCCTCACCTTCAATATTTTTATCACCAATATCTTTGTTATCTAACTCAGTAATGGTTGGTGGTGGTGCCTCGTCAACTTCTTCTTTCTTTACCGCTTCCATTTCTAGAAACCTTGCAGTAGGGCGCAATACAGGCTCAACTGGCGGTGGTGGTGGCGGTGGTGGTTCATCTGGCTTAATAGATGGCGGAGCCACCAAGGTTAAGACAGTAGTGTCTGTTTGCTCTTCGGCAGCAGCAACAAACAATCCTAAAGTTTTTACAATTTTAGGCGTAAACATACTGAATACAAATACAAACACGCTTATTCCTAGCGCCTTCATCAGGTGCTTTTCATATAACTGTCTCAATACGTAGGCGCCATAGTTTTTGTTCCTTGAATCAAAAACAATTTCGTCCATCGACTGATTGTGATAATCTAATTTAACATCCATAACATTCTTTTTAATGGTTAATACAATTGGTGTTTAAAAGGTAAATACTAAAATTAATTATTTTACTACGGTTCCTTTACCACCATTTTTTATGGCTTCTAACTCTGGCGGTTGAACATCTTGCATGGCATAACGTTTAATGCCTGTAATGTCCATCTCATCTAGAGCGTCTACCATGTTCTCATAATTGGCATCATCAGTCGCTTTGATTAAACAAATCATGGTATCTTTATTACCATAGGTTTTTTCAAGCTTCTTTTGTTTCCAATAAATAATATCTCTAATGCCTTTTTCGTTGGCAAATACTGTCTTCTTAAGATCACTGGCGGTCATTCCTTCATACCACCAAACAGCATTGTCTTTGTCTAAAATAATATTTAACAATAATTCTTCATTAATTTTTATTTTATCAGTCGGCACATCGGCTTTTTTAGGCATGTTTAACTCCATGGCATTGGGTTTATTCAATGTAGTGGTTAACATGAAAAAAGTAATTAGTAGAAATGCTAAGTCAACCATAGGTGTTAAATCCACCTTGGTAGACATCTTTTTGGAGCGGGTTTTCCCTCCGTGTTTTTTCTTCCCTCCGCCTTCCGCGGTATTTAATTCTGCCATTTTTAAATATTACTTAGATTCGGTTGATTCTGTTGGTTCGGTTGTAGTGGTTGCTGAGTTACCAGAAAGGGTTGTAATTAAGTTGAATTTATGAATATCTGCCCTTTCGGTTAATGCATAAATTACTTTTTTAATGGCCTTAATGTTACTCACTTTATCACCCTTAATGGCTACCTTCATTTTCTGATCGACATACCTGGTTTGCAAGACCCATTCACCCAATTCACATTTTGCAGAATCCATTGGGATTCCATTTTGCTTATAGGCTTTGTATTGCTCTGGATTGAGTGCTAAGACTTGGGGCATCTCTGCTAAAGAAAAACCAAACATATCAAGACCCATAAAAGCCTTTTTTTGATTTTGATTTAATTTTATTTCAGGATGTTGCTCTAGCATTCTATTCAATAATTCTTCTCTATCTTCACGCTTAGAAAGACTGAAGAAAGCTGTTCCTTCTTTAGAAACTGAAATGGTCATTACACCCTCCAATTTGATTTGAGAACGGGAATTTGGAATATCGATAGGCACCGCCTCTGCAGGTCGGAACTTTGAGGTAAGCATGAAAAAGGTGAGCAATAGAAACGATACATCGCACATGGCGGTCATATCTATTGACGTGCTTTTCCTTGGTAATTTAACTTTTGGCATAGCTTAATTTAATATTGCCTAAGGTTAATTATTTGTTTTTTGATGCGAATGTTTGAGAAATACTGAAACCTATCTCATCAATACCATAGGTTAATTTATCAATCATACCAGTAAACAAGTTGTAGAAAATAATCGCTAAAGCCGAAGTACCAATACCAATTGCGGTATTAATCAAGGCCTCAGAAATACCTGATGACAATGCACCTGGATCTGGTGTACCAGAAGCCGCTAACGCAGCGAACGCTCTGATCATACCCAATACAGTACCTAATAGACCTAATAAGGTTGCTACTGATGCAATAGTTGCTAATATGTTAAGGTTTTTCTCAAGCATTGGTAATTCTAATGAAACGGCTTCTTCCATTTCTTTAGAGATGGCCAATACTTTTTGATCTTTTGCTAACTCGGTATTTTTTTCCATTTCAGCATATCTGCCTAAACCTGCTCTTACCACATTGGCAACTGAACCTTTTTGCTTATCGCAATCTGCAATAGCTGCATTCACATTACCGTTTGAAAGATTTGATTTAACATTTTGAAGGAAAGCTTCTAAAGAACCTCTTCCTTTTGCAGATGCAATGGTGAACAAACGCTCAATAACAATAGTAAAAACGGTTAAGAACAATGTCATTAACAATGGTACAATGAAACCACCTTCGTGGATAGTACCGAAATAATTACCTGCTTTTGGGCTGTGATCCGCATTGAAATTGTCGGCTGCCCCAAAAATGAAAACGAAAACTAAAACAGATACCACAAATGCTACAGGGATTGTAAGAATTCCAATCCAATTGGTTGATTTTTTAACTTGTGCTTGACTCATTTGATTAAAAATTAATTATAAAATATTTAGAGATGCAAATTAAACGCCTTTTTGTCAAAAAAAATAAAATATTTAATGAATCTAATGTTAAGTTATTGTAACCAAACATAACTTCGATAAGATTTCACCGTGTTTTACTTTTTCCTTAAGCAAACGCTTTTCATCTGCATTACTCCTTCAACGCTATTCGACGTATGATGTTACTATTTTTTTTAATTATGACACAAATATGGCAAATATTAAAAAATCAGACTTTAAGCAGATGAATTTGTTTTCTATGCTGCATTTTATAAATTAATTGTTTTTTATAACTTGTTGTCTTCTATAAAATACAAGTTCTACTCTTAGTTAAATCACTGAAAATGAACACAAGTGAATAAAGTATGCATAAACACAATCCGTTTTTTTACAATCCTTGATTTCCTTAAATGATTGTATTTAATTTGTATTACTACTAACTCTATGGTAAATATTAGTTAGGCCAATGCCCTCATCACATGTGGTGAGGGTTTGGTTTTTATAAACCCCATGCAGACAAGAAAATCTCTTAACCCACAATTAGTGCAAATGTACTATTGCTACCCAAAGCAAAATAATGGAATATTGCTAACAATAAATCAAATTAACATGCGACAATTTTTAACTTTATTGCTTGTACTCATTTCAACAATGGCCCAAGCGCAGGAAAAAATTACCACCCTTAATTTTCTTCAAGCAGGCGCGGTTCCTAAAACCATCACCGAACGCGGCAAGAATATTAATACATCTGGCCTCACCTTCAACCTCTCCCATTTCAACGAAACCAAATTCTTCAGAATGGATGCAACATGGCTAGCGCGCTATTTTCTAAATGGCACAAAGGATTCTGCCAATTTCAACGACAGTACCAAAGTGGCTGGATTGGATTTACCCATATTCACTGCAACCTATGGTCGCAATTTAATTAAAGGGGATAAATTTAGCTTGGGCCTTGGTGTCAACCTAGATTCAAGAACTTTTTATAGCTCACCGGCCAACAAAGCAAAGAAAATAATTGATGCGTTCAATGCAGGTTTTGTCATAGGCACAAAGATTCAATTTAATAGCTGGATAACTTATACAGGCTTTTGGGGATACGATGTAATGTTCACAGATGCCAACAAAACTGTTGGGGCCAATGGCAGTCAATATTACATGCAGAATAATCTGTCTTTCTTAATCAAAGGTAAGTTCGGCATCAATTTACAACCCGACTTTACTTTCAAAAAGTTTAATATAGATGCAGTAAAAGGCGCCCAAATTTTTAATAAAAATATTAAAGTGGGCTTAGCTTACGCTATTCCCTAATTATCTTTGAGGAGCAGGTGTGCCTGGAGCTGGATTCGCTGGCATATTTGGAGGAGCGCCCGCAGGATTTGCATTTGGATTGCCCTCTAAAGTTGGTGGAGCAACAGGTGCTTTTGTATTCGCATCGGCTTTTGGTTTAGCACTTTTAGCAGCTTCAACAGCTGGGTCAACAGGACCTTGTTCTGTGGTTGTAGCCTCGCCAGCTTTACTCGCTTTAGATGAACCAACATTGTAGGAACTAGCCACTAATGAAACAATTAAAATGATTGAAGTAAATACCCATGTTAATTTTTCAACACCTTCAGTGGTTTGTTTTGCGCCAAATAATTGATTGCCTGCAGAAAAATTAGATGCTAATCCTCCCCCTTTTGGGTTTTGAATTAACACAATTAATATAGTTAAAATGGCTGCAATGATGCCGATGATGAGTATAATGGTAAGCATAATTTATCTTTTTTCCTTTTTAATTTTTTCGATAAGGGATGCAAAATACGTTTGTTTTAATGGATTTTGCAAACTTAATTTTTCGTAAGCTTTAATTGCTAAATCAATGTTCCCTTGTTCGTAATAGATATTGGCCAATGTTTCGGTCACATATTCGAAGTCGACATTTTCGCTGCGCTTGGCCATGTTTTCGGCACTGTAGAATTCCTTTTTTGGTCGACTGATACTTGGATTTGCCTTAATGAATTGTTCAATAATGCTCAGTGTTTTGTCCTCTGTAAATGGCGTTTCTTCTATAGTTTCGGCAACTTGCTCTTCACTTACCGCAGGCTTAGGATGGCTCAACCAATAGAAGAAATCTTTATCCGTTGGATCGTCTGAATCTGTTGTTACTTTTTCTTCATTTAAGAATGATTCAACATTATAAACAGGATGCTTGCGCAAATCCATGTCTGGTCCTTGTTCCTTAATAATTTCAGTTGTTGGGGCCTCTTCAAATATTTCTTCAACTGTTTCCTCGGCTGCTTGCTCAATAATTGTGTCTTCTTCTTGCGCTAACTCAAGGGCGTTTGAATCGTTCGTTTCTAATGCCATGTTATTTGCCAATTCAACAACTGGAATTTCAACAGGCAATTCATCAATCAAAGGTTCCGCTTGCATCTCTTCAATGGATTCAACAACTTCAATGGTTGGTGGCGCCATTATCTCTTCGCTTATTTCTATTGGTTCAGAAATGGCCAAGTCACTCAAAAATGCTTGCAAATCATTTTTCAAAAATTCATCTGAACCATCTGA
Source organism: Bacteroidota bacterium (assembly GCA_947450015.1). Classification (GTDB taxonomy): domain Bacteria; phylum Bacteroidota; class Bacteroidia; order NS11-12g; family UBA955; genus JABMMZ01. The sequence goes on from CANFUB010000064.1 coordinate 10,350, forward strand.
TGCTTCTGTTTCATTTTGCAAACTAATTGCTTCACTAACTGAAGGCTGTTGAGCATCTATGGCTTCTGAAATCTCGGCCAACGGTAGTAGCGAATTATTTGTACTTTCAAAACCTTCATCACCGTGGATGAAATGGTAAAGCCATTCCCTATCATTCACTCGCATAGCAGCTTGGTTCAAGGCGTTTTCAAATAAATAATGTTCTTTTTCGAAATATATTTTCGCCAATACTACATGCGGCAAGGGATAAAACGGATGCGACCCTATCAGTTGTTTGATTTCCTCTATTTCAGAATTAGAAACCTGATTGGTATGATTGGCAATATTTTGAAGTGTTTGCTTATTCATTTACCATTTCAAGGCTACTTTATTAAAAACTTCTTGGATAATTTGCTTGCTTAAATCTTCACTTAAAGTATTTTCTATTGACTGAAAATTATCTGCCGCATCGAACTGTGTGAACTTTGTTATCTCTTCACTAAAGTTTAAATCTTTATGCGTAGGGCATTCAAAAACAACTTTAACAGCCATGGTAAATTTATTTTTAGCGGTACCAGTTGCAGAGTTTACCGCTGCTGGCTCTATTCTGTAGTTGGTAATTTCTCCCGATAATCTAAAGTCGCCATTACTATTGATAAGTGTTAAAGATGTTTCTCTTAAAAACTTGTCCTTTAATTGCTCAGTGAACTTCTGACTTAAAACAGGATTGATAAGTGATGCTTTGTTTGGAAAAAATTGAACACTAATGCTTTTTACATCGGGCGGAATATTGATTCCAGACAAACTATACCCACAAGATTTACAGCCAACCATTGTTGACAGCATCATCAAATAAACCATATGTTTCAATACTACCCTCATTCCAATTCAAAATGTTTTATTTTACGGTACAAAGTTCGTTCCGAAATCCCAAGATCTTTAGCCGCCTTGTTGCGTTTACCATTGTTGCGTTGCAAGGCCCTTTTTATCATG